>JAYVFS010000077.1:0-5017 GCA_043772905.1 Saprospiraceae bacterium
TTTGTTTAGCGCTTTGACAAATTATTTAGCGTCTTGGGACATTTGTTTAGCGCTTTGACAAATTATTTAGCGTCTTGGGACATTTGTTTAGCGCCTTAAAGAAAATGGAAATTATGGGCTAGGTCAATTTTTTGTCATTAAACACACATTTCCCAAGCAAAAAACGTTCAAATACGTACTTTTACGCCCTAAAAATCTAAAATCTTAAAAAATATGACACAGCGATTCAACATTACTTTTTTACTACTTCTTCCATTCACTTTTATTTGTGCCCAAAAAACAGAGGTAATTAAAGGTGAAAAGCACCTAAAAAACATCCACCAACTCACTTTTGGTGGCAATAATGCGGAAGCATATTGGTCGCCCAATAGCAAGTCGGTGACTTTTCAATCCGATTATAAAGGCTGGGGAGTACAATGCGATCAAATTTTTAAGATGGATATCAAAAAAGCGTTGCGGGATACGGCTTACCGTCCAAAAATGATTTCTACATCTTTGGGGCGCACGACTTGCTCTTATTTTATGCCTGATGGTAAGCATATTTTGTATGCCTCGACGCATAAAGGTGGCAACGCATGTCCGCCACCTCCAGCATCAGATTCAAAAAAATATTTGTGGGCAGTGTATGCTGATTTTGATATTTTTATAGCCGACAAAAAAAGTAAAATCGTCAAACAATTAACAAATACTGAGGGGTACGATGCCGAGGCAACGGTCTCTCCTGATGGTAAAAAAATCGTTTTTACTTCTGACAGAAGTGGTGATTTAGAATTGTGGACGATGAATATTGATGGTTCTGACCAACGCCAAGTAACTTTTGGCTTAGGTTATGACGGAGGTGCGTTCTTTTCACCTGATTCAAAAAAATTAGTTTTTCGTGCCAGTCGTCCAAAAACGGATGAAGAAGTGACTGAATACAAGGACTTTTTGAAAAAACACCTCGTCGCACCGACCAATATGGAAATTTATACTGCCAATGTGGACGGTTCTGATTTGAAACAAATAACGCATTTGGGCAAAGCGAATTGGGCTCCTTTTTATCATCCTTCTGGTAAAAAAATCCTTTTTTCTTCCAATCATCATTCGACAAGAGGCTACGATTTTCAATTGTACATGATAAACGAAGACGGTACAGGTTTGGAACAAATCACAACAGACAGTTATTTCAATGCCTTTCCGATGTTTTCTCCTGACGGCAAACGTTTGGTTTGGTCGTCAAATCGCAGAAATTGGGGAACACGGGATACCAATATGTTTGTAGCGGATTGGGTGGATTAATGTGCAGTTAAAAATGTGCCAACAACCAGTTTTTTGTTGCCGAAAGCATCAATCGAGTATTGTTTTTTTTGAAGCCTTTTATCATTTGGCTTTGAAAATAGTGTTTTTTTGAAGAAAAACCTTGTGTAAAAGTCCTTTGAGCGTTCAAAAGAGCGTCTTCGATAGGCGTATCTTTTTCTACATGAAAATGATTGATACACAAAGCCGCATCAGATAAAAAATGGGCGTCGGAAGCGACATACGCAGGTTTGCCCAATTTTTCCGCTAATTCAAGGGCGGCTTGATTGGCTTTGGATGAACTTCTGGCGTTAAAGATTTCAATAGCATCAGCCTGTTGCGCTAAAAAATCTATGCGTGAATGACTGATGTAAGGATGTGGCAATAAAACCAAACCGCCTTGTTGCTGGATGGCTTTAATCACTTCTTCGGCTTTTGCCCATCTGATTTCTTCGGTCAAATTTAAACCGATAATGTCCCCACAGTCGGTTTTATATTCTGCGCCAATGACTACTTTTATAGCGTTTCCATACTGTTTTTGAGCATAAGAGTGAGCTTCTTGCGCACCTTTAAGCGTATCATGGTCAGTGATACACAATATATCTATGCCGTTTTTGATAGCTAAATCCACCAGTTTTTGGGGCGCTGTTAAGCAATCAAACGAATATTTTGAATGTAAATGGAAGATGGCTTTCATCTTTTAGTTTGTAAATACAGAAATACAGAATGTTATTTTAGTCCGTTTATATGAGCGATTTTTTGTCATTCTGAACGAAGTGAAAGAATCTAAATATTAATATTTAGATTCTTTCACTTCGTTCAGAATGACAAAAATGGCGTAAAATAGCTTTAAAAACAGGTAATAAACCACTCATAATTAAAAAAAGACTCGCCAATGGGTCACGCCAAGTTAAGTTCGAATGTGTTTGAGGACTAAAAAAATCACTCAATACTTCTTTGGTTTTACCGCGTTTTATTCCATTCAATAAATCACCATTCATCAACCATGAGAAGCGGATATTGCGTTTATACTGAGGGGGGCGCAAAAGTGTTTTACCAAATGTCAAATCAACAAGCGGCACGGCAAAATCGGCATTTGCTGCTACACAAAGGTCATAAGAACCCCAAAATTTAGGATTTACTTCAAGCAATCGAGGTTCGCCTTTTACATCAAATTTAAATTCAACCATGGCGACACCATGCCAATTTACGGCAGATAAAATACGTTGACCATATTGTCTAAGTTGCTCATTATCAATACTTTCAGCACAACAGGAAGCACCGCCTTCAACTGGATATTCGCGTAAACGTAGATGCATAAATTCTTGTTTTAATTGACCTCTATCGTAAAGTGCAAAATAACCTGCGCCTTGACCACTGATAAACTCTTGAATTGTAAAAGCCTCTTTTTCGCTTTGAAATGATTCAAAAAATGAATAAAAATCGTTTTCGTTTTGAGCATAAGCGATGCGGTTGTGTCCTTCTATTGATTTTTTAAAAACAACAGGAAAGTCTAATTGATTGAGACATTCCGTAGCTTCGTCCTTTGTTTTAGGTGCAAAAGTTTTAGGTACAGGAATATCGAGTTGACGTGCTAAATCATGCGTTAATTGCTTGTTTTCAAAGATTTTGAAGGCAGAAAGGTGTGCTAAGGGTAGTTTTGTATATTGCCGAATATCATCGGCACATTCAGCTAACCAACCCGTAACAGGATAGCCAACAGGCAAAACAACATCATAAGCGTGTTTTTTCAAAATGTCTAAAAGTTGGGCAACATATTTTGAACCATCATCCGTTTGTGGAATAATGTGCCGATGACGACAATATTTTGAGAAAAAACCAACACTCAACGCATGGTGCGAAACAATGCCCACTTCATAACCCGCTGCACCCAAACTGCGTGTAATTGCCAAAGTCTGTTTGTAAGCACCATTTGTCAATAAGATTTTAAACATATTTGATAATGACTTTTTATATTAAACCCAATTGCCTTTTCACGAATCCTGCACGATGGTTTATCGGTTTTTTAGCGCATCATTTGCAAACTGATTTTGTCGTGACGGACAAAGATAGTGTTGAGGAACGAAATCCGGATACAATCGGGAAGGGGGCGGTGAAAATCAGTGACGAAGTAGATTCTGATGTACCGATTGCTTTTTCATTTTATGAAAAAATCGAAAAAGGGGTATTCAATCATAGACAGCATTTTGATAGTAAACCTTTGATTTTGAATGAAAAAGGTCAAGTAGATTACATGGCGACCATTTTTTATATGGTCAATTGTTTACAAGAATATGATGCTAAAAATGAGGATTTGGGCAAGTACAATCGCTTTAAATTTGAAGCCAGTTTTCAAGCAAAGTTTGGCATTATTCGAGAAAATAGGGTGAGTGAATTGATTGAAAAATTTGTAGAAACCGTGCCGATACTGAGGGGGGCATTTCCCAACAAAACGACTCGACCTTCTCGAATTTTTTTAACACATGATATTGATTCGCTTTACAGTTCTTTTTTTCAAGACGGTTTGTGGGCAATAAAAAAAGGACGAATTGATGTGTTAATGCAATTGATTTTCAATGAGTTATTGCGACAACCCGCTTATTTCAATATGGATAAAATGTTGAAAATTCATTCTGAATACGATATTAAAAGCACCTTTTTTTGGATAGCAACAAAAGGCAGAAGTACTGATGGTATTAAAAATGCAGATTATAGTTTGACTAATAAAAAGGTGCAAAAAACACTTTCAGATATTCAAAATAACCAATTTGATATCGGTTTGCACAAAAGCTCCTTGGATTTAAGTTTTGAAACAGAATTTGAACGATTGCCCCAAGCGCATATCAAGGCAAATCGCTACCATTTTTTGCGTTTTCAACTGCCTAATGCTTGGCAAACGATGTCGGATGCAGGTGTACAACTTGATGCCAGTTTAGGTTTTGCAGACCAATATGGATTTCGCAACAGTTATGGTTTGCCGTTTCGCCCTTATGATTTTAGGACAGGTACGACGATGCCGCTTATTGTTACGCCTTTGAATATTATGGACGGCACTTTATCGGGTTATATGGGCATCGCAGAAGCTGAAATATCAAGACATATCCTTGATTTTATTGGAAAAAACAAAGAAAATAGCGTTTTAGGCGTTCTTTGGCACAATACAGAGTTTTCAGAATTTAAGTATTTACCCTATTTGAAAATTTATAAAGAGATATTGACTTATATTTTTGAATCGAAAATGGAGACAATAACGGCAAAGGATATTGTGAAAATGTTTTGAATACTGAGGGGGTATAAATTTGAGCTACCTCTGAATCGGATAAATCACCTCCTGCCGTCCATCAATATACCGAAACGTTTTCCCATCATAAAAACCATCTTGTTCGAGCATAAAACGGATGATTTTGCCGCCCCATTCAGGTATTTCAACCGCTGCATTGAGTTCAATGGAATACGCTGTGTTTGGAAACAGGGGATAATCACCTGCGCCTACTGTTATTTTTTGATTGTCCCACATACCGATTGTGGGTCCTGCGGCATGACCATGAAAACCAATCGGGTGCGTGTAAATTGTGCCGTTAATGCCTTCCTTTTTAGCTTGCGCTAAGGCATCAGCCAATATTTGATTACCTGTTTTGCCAACCGTAAAATTTTCTGTCAAAATATCTTGTAGCCGATTGGCTTGTTTGAAGCCTTTTTGAAGGTAAGTTGGGACTTCGGTTTCTCCACCACGTAGGACGTA
>JAYVFS010000078.1:0-15619 GCA_043772905.1 Saprospiraceae bacterium
CTACGAAAACATCAGTTTTCGTAGGACTTTCCTTTGTTATGGTATCAAAACTGACTTCAAACAATTATCCTCCTTTTTATCAAAAATCCGATAAGCCGCTGCACCATCTTCTAAGCGAAACCGATGTGAGATGATGGACGCAATGTCGTATTGCTGCACAATCTCTTCTCGAATCAATTTTTCGGCATAAAAACGAGCAGGGCATCGTCCAACTTTGTAAGTCAAGTTTTTATTATACGCATCTACAGGTGAAAAGGAAAAATGCGCTGTTGTATGCACGCCCACCGTTGAAATTGTACCACCTGGTCGGACTAAATCCATCGCCAAACGACTGGCAGAAGGATTGCCAACGACTTCTAAAACGGCATCGGCACCACGTCCGTTTGTAACACTTTTTATCATTTCAACAACGTCTATACTGAGGGGGTTCAAAGGGATTGCGCCAAAGGCTTTGGCTTTTTCCAACCTTTCGGGAATGGTATCAACGGCATATAATTGCGTTGCGCCTAAGTTTTTAGCACCGACAACCGCCATTAAACCCACTGGGCCACAGCCGATAACGACATAAGTGCCTTTGGGCTGAATGTTCGCCATATCGGCACAATAATAACCTGTTGAAAAAATATCACCTAACAACAGTCCTTGCTCTGTACTCAAATCCATACTGAGGGGTAGGAGCGTGGTGTCCGCCAAAGGCACGCGCACATATTCCGCTTGTCCGCCGTGTAAACCTGCGCCCTTTTCGACCCAACCATAAAAACTCCCTTTTTCGCAGCGACAAGTCAAACCGATTTGACAATAAAAACAAGTGCCGCAAGAGGTTGTAAAAGGGCTGAAAACCCTATCGCCACGCTTAAAACGCTTCACTTCACGCCCAATTTCTACTACTTCGCCTACAAATTCATGCCCCATGACGGTGCCGTTGTCCAAGCCTGTTTCACGGCAATGATAGACGTGCAAATCTGAACCGCATAAGCCGGCCATTTCTACTTTTACGAGGACATCTGTCGGCTCTAATACTGAGGGGTCGGCCACTTGCTCGTAAAGGATGTTTTCTTTTCCTTGGAAAGTGAGTGCTTTCATTGTTTTGTGCTGTATGTTGTTACGCACCAAACGGAGTTGGGCGTTACGTTACTAATATCTTATGCCCCAAAATGGGAATGATTCTTCTTTTCGTTTTTCTAAAATAAACTTTGTTTCTAAGTCGTGGTATTCAGCGTATTTTATCTTTTTGCTTTTTATTTTTTTAGGCAAATCCAATTCCGTTGTCAGTTTTTTCAATTCAATTTTATCGGCAGACATAATCATCGCACCGTCGTTGATGTCAATTTCGAGAATCATACCTGGCAAGCCTGAAAAACGGTCGGGTCCTGCGCTAAGGGGGATGTCTTGGGCGAACCATGCGACGATTTTTTGGTTTTTCATCGTATCTTCCGTAAAAGCTTTCATGCAGATATGCCCTGCCACTTCCTTCAAATCGTTTTGGATTTTCCAATCAATGGGCGGTATTTCGTCTTCAATCAAGTAGTTTTTGCCTAAAAACTCCATCGCATCGGACATGGTGTTGTTCGCAAAATCACGTTTCATAAAAAACAGTTCTTTGCGTCCTGCCCATCTATCGTCGTCGTTGGGGTCTGCTTTTTCTTCGGAGTCTTCAAATTTGCTTGTTGTCGCATTAAAATACAGATTATTATAGAGTTTCCACTCCGAATCATTGCCCCACATATAAGCCGACCGTTCTTTTGCTTGTTTGCTTATATACGGCACAGCTTCTAATTTTTTAGTCCAATTATGCGTCACGAGGTAACGTGCTTTGCCTTCAAATGCTTGTTGCGCCGTTGTTATCAAAGGTAAAAGTATGATTAAAACGAAGAGTATCTTTTTCATAAATGATATTTTTTTAAGTATTTTTGATGAATATACTGAGGGGGGAGGTACTTTTTGGAAAGGGATGTTCGGGGAAATTTAAAATTTCCCCGAACATGGTGTGCTAATTTAAAAATGCCCGCCTTTGTTCATTTTCGTCTCATGACCCCGCAAATTATACGTCAAACTGAGCATAAAGTACCGCGCCAAAGTCTGTGCGGTATTGGTAATAACATAGTTCTGCGTGCCCGATTGCGTGATATTGACTTGTTTATTCAACAAATCGAAAGCGGCAAGACGCATCTCTAATTTATTTTCTTTCAAGAACAAACGTCGAACGGACAAGTTCCAAATTGGTACTTTTTGGTCAAAACCGAAGCGTTCATTACGGAATGCGGCGTAATTGAAGTTTGATTCAAGGAAATATTTCTTAGCAAAATTCCATTTCACACTGGCATCAACAGATTGATTCCGAATTTTTTGGTTTTGCTCTTTTTGAATCGAATATTCGATATTATTGAAGCGCAAATTGCCCCGCAAGCCTAAAATGAGTTTTTGATTAGGCGTTAAATTAATGCCTAAACCAATATTGCCACCATTATTTGTTGTCTCGTTTAAAATGTCATTGATTTTTGAAGGTGTCTTGCTGAAATTAATGCCACCATTTGCCGTTGCCGTCAATTTAGTTTTAATGATTGGATAATTCAACCAAAGCCACGTGCTGACGGTTTGTCCGCCTGACAAATTCTCTGGTCTCGTTGTCGTGCGAATACCTAATTTATCAATATTTTCGATTTTTTGACTGTAAACAATTTGCTCGTCATATTTTGAATATTCCACATTCAAATTCATGTTGGCAAAATTCGCAGGATTCCAATAATTGAAACCAACAGACGCATTGTGATTGCGTTCAGGTCGCAAATCGGGATTTCCCTCAGTACGAAATGCTGGATTATTGACATTTGGAATCGGTTGTAAATCATTGATTTGTGGTTCACGGACATTGTATCCATAACTGAAATTCAAGTATTTGTTGTTCGGTAATTCAAAATTTGCATTAACATTTGGTGTCAAATTCGAATATTGTTTATCTATAGGTGCCGTTAAAAGCGGTAAACTTTTGTCAATTGAGTATTTGCCATTTAAGCTCAATTGTTGTGCCGCCAAACCAGCCGTAATATTAATGCCTTGATGCGCATAACGCAGGCTTGATCCAAGCCGATTGTATTGAATCGAATTATCATAAAAAACGCTCAAATTGTCCACCCGTTCATTGTTCTTTTCAGGGTCATTAACTTGCCGATTGACTTGAGTGTTGGTATTACTAAAATTGTAGAAACTTTCCCAAAACCATTTTTTTGACAATGGTTCGGTGAATAAAACGCTGGATTTCAACTGTTTGGTTGTATTGTCACTCGTATTGAGTTGCCGTATTTGTTCTGTAAAAGTTGTTGCTTGAAAGAATTTATTTATTGAAAATAGGTTCTCTGTACCATCCGAATTGCTGTCGTTATAGCCACCACTTACAGCAAGAGAACGTCCTTTTTTCTTGAATTTATGACGGAAAATAGCGGCACTTGTAAAACGCAAAGAATTGAGGTCATTCCCATTGTTGAGGTACAAAGAGTTGGTGTTGACATTATTGCCTTTAGAAAAAAGTTGATTCTGAATCGTCTCACCATTGTTTTGACTAAAACGCAAATTGCCCTTGACAATCAATGTATTAGTCGAGTCAAATTCATGTTCCAAACGCGCGGCAACGTTGTGGTTGCTTCTAAAATCCAATTTTCCAGTCGTGTCCGTGCTGTAAAAACTGCTGTCTTTAAGGAAGGTTTGACGTTTTGAAAACTGGTCGAGATTCAGTTGTGTTTGGTTGTAAAAATAGTTTGAACTCAACTTCGTTTTTTTGTTGTCATAATTGTAGTTGACACCTGTACCTGCGTTTTTTGTAAATCCACGCCCGTCATAATTGTTAAAAGGTATATCACTGTTATCGGAGGAAAAATAGCGGAAATTGCCGCCACCGCCAAACCCGAAGTCACCATTATCGTTGTTGTTAAACGAATTTTGACCTTTAAATTCGCCATAATCCTCCCAGTTTACACCCGTTTGATTGATGTTATTGGCAAATCCAAGGATAGAAAACTGCTCTTTTTTGTTAAAACGGTTGTAGTTGCCCCTTGCCGCCCATCTGTCTGATGTGCCAGCGGCAGCAGACACTTTGCCGAAAGAACCTTTTTTATACTCTTCTTTTAGTTCCAAATTCATGGCTTTGTCCTTTTTACCGTCATCAATGCCCGTCAGTTTGGCTTGCTCCGATTTTTCGGTAAAAACCTGAACTTTTGAGATGATATGGGCATCGAGGTTTTTTGTAGCGGCTTTTGGGTCGTCTCCGAAGAACGTTTTACCGTCCACATATAGTTTTTTCACGTCTTTGCCTTGTGCTTTGATATTGCCATCCGCATCTATGTCAATGCCAGGCAAACGGCGCAACAAATCTTCAACCGTCGAGCCAGGCGGAACTTTGAACGATGAGGCATTGTACTCAATCGTATCACCGCGAATAGACAAAGGTGCTTTAGCGGTTCTGATGACAACTTCGAGCAATTCCTGTGTTATCGGTTTGATTTTAATGAGTCCCAAATCACTCAATTCACTTACTGAGGGGTCTAAATGTTGTTGATATGGCAAGTACCCAACATAAGAAATCTTGAGCAAATAAGCCGTATTTTTAATGTTTTTGAAGGAAAACGCCGCTTTATCATCGCTGCGGGTGAAGTTGATGAGGGCAGAATCTTTGGGATTCAACAACATAACAGTTGCAAATGGCAAATCCTCGCCCAGTGTATCCGCAATGATACCTTGGATTGTAACTTTAGAGGGATTTTGTGAAAAAATGATGTTAGTAAAAAGGAGAAAAACAATAAGAGCTTGTAGCGGCTTCATTTCAAATTAGTTAAATTGGTTTAGTGATGTAGGTGGAAATAGATTTCCTTCCTTTGGTTTATACGAAAAACATAACGACAAGTTAAAATGTAAAATGTTGTCTGTTAGGAAATTTAACACTCAAATTACTGAGGGGGGCAATTGTATTGTGTTAACCTATTGACTTCTTATACATAATTAAATGCACTCTTTTATTTGTGAAATTATTATTTTTCAAAGGTATTGTGAAGTACCTTTTTCTGGCTTTTTTAATTGTAAAAGATAGTAAAGGAGATGTAAATAATAAGCTATTTGGTGTGAATAAATCATTTATTGACAATATGTCATGGTTTTTACTGAAAAATTGACATAATGGCAGGCTGTTTTAAGCAAAAAAGCCATTTTGACATAAAAAAACCGAATGGAACAGAACTTGCAAATGAGGGAATGTACAGGGCAATAGACGTTTAAAACCTTAAAATCTCTTGTCTTTGTACATTTCAAAATATGGTTTAACTTTTAAAATTTATTAAATTTATGACACACGTAAGATTCAATCCATTAGCTCCCGCAATCCGTTTCCAAAATTTGGACAAATTTATTGCCGATGTTTTCAAGACACCTGTTTTCAATGACGATGCAAAAGCATGGACAGCGACCCCCTCAGTAAATGTGGCTGAAAATGGCACCGAATTCCGCCTTGAAGTGGCTGCACCAGGTTTGGCAAAAGAGGATTTTAAAGTCAATATTGAAGACAACACCTTGACCATTTCGGCAGAAAAGAAAGTGGAAAATGAAACAAAAGAAGGTGAAAAATTCCTCCGTCGTGAGTTTGGTTACAGCACTTTCAAGCGTTCATTCACTTTACCTGAAACGATTGACATTGCCAACATCAAAGCGACTTATGAAAATGGCGTTTTGCATTTGGCATTACCCAAAACAGAAGTAAAAAAGACATTGAAAACGATTGACATTCAATAAGATAGAAGAGTTAAGATATGTTTTAGGGTTATATGAGGTTTAGAGTAAAAGCCTTCTCGACAGTGTCGGGGAGGCTTTTTTTATCAAAAAACCAACTATTTTCACATTTTTCATCTCTATATCTTTACCAAAACTGTATAAAATTGCAACGCAGCAAAGCCAAAGAAGGCAAATGCAATCAGTTTGTCTATAATCTTTTGAAGCCAGAAAAGGCGTTTCCAAAGAAGTTTACCAAGTAAAATGAAGACTAAAAACCCTGCAAATGTGCCAACTGCGGCGGCTAAGGTGAAGTAAAAATACGCCTCTGGTTCGGGTTTCAATACCATACAGATTCTTTTACTGCGTTCAGAATGACAAAAAAAAGTTCTCTTCACTATTCCAAATCCTCAACTTCTTTTTGTCTTTTTACAAAAACCTTATATTCATTCAGCGTCATATAAGGTACACCCAAGCGGTGTTGTGCCGTCGAAACTTCAAATATCTTTTTCCACAATTTTAGATACGCTGACCAGGTTTCAGAAAGCGGAATATTGGGGTCAAAAATGTGGGCAGGGTCAGAACCGACGCCATTAATTTCTAAAATTTTCACATTTTTGCCCGTTTGGAGGTCAGATACTGAGGGGGTCTTTATGTCCAATCTGAAAACAAAACAACCCGGCAAATCGGCTTGAATTTTGTCAAAAGCAGCGACCATTTCCTTTGAAATCAAATGATTATAGTTCAAAAACTTCGTGCCGCGACAGTGATTACCGATGTGTTCAACGACCACTTTTTCGCCTGCTTGGGGTATCGAACACAGCAAATCGGCACTTTCTCGTTTGAGTCTGTCAATTTGCAAAATACCTCTTGGGTTTTGCATCAACAGGCATTGTACCGCCAATTTGCCATTGCCTATTACGGTCAAAAACTCTTTTAATGTAACCGATTGGATGCCACTTTCGCCTGTTTCAGGGTTTTTCCAATACAAAACAGCTGCTTCGATGGGATAATCCACAAATTCCTCCATCAGAAATGTTGTTGGGTATTTTCGGATGTGTTCTGTTATTTCTTGCCATGTATTCACCTTTTTAACCATCAGACCCCGACAACCAACCGCGGGTTTTAGGATAATAGGGAATTGTAGCCCCGCTTTTTCAAAGTTCTTAATGATGTTTGGGAAATTGTCGGTTGGTTCAATGACGCTGTTTTTAGGGCGATACTGAGGGGGTACCCAACGGCTGATGTCTGCCTTGTTTTCACCAACCATGCCGCCTGTGGGAATTGCGGGATTCGCCGCCGTGAAAAACAAAGGCGACCGCGCTCGTATTGCCAAATAAATCGTATAGATAATGACAGGAAAGGTATAAACTCGCCCATGCCAATACTCTTTATTGGTCAAACGGATAAACCATTTTTTCCGATTTAAGGCCTTTTTCACACTCATATCTATCCGCCAATGCGTTGGTATTTTAGACAGATATGGGTTGTTCGCCGTAGGCAAAACGTTGGTGGTTGATGTCATGCTTTCCCAATTCATAGTATTGAAAATCAATTATTTGTGATGAATAAAAATAATTAAATTGTGAAATAGAGACAGTGCAAGGGCCTGATGAACGTTGCATCAAAATTCCATTTTCAGGTTCATCTATTTTGGGTGTTTGGTGAAATGCCCAAAGGTCGGTGGCAGGTTTTCTGATGTTTTTATTGTTCAAAAAATCTGAAAACCACTGTTCTCGTTGGCTTCTGATGTCTGAATTATAAAGCGTACAGCTTGACCAAATTTTAGGTTTATCCTTGTCTA
The DNA here is from genome assembly GCA_043772905.1 of Saprospiraceae bacterium. GTDB lineage: Bacteria > Bacteroidota > Bacteroidia > Chitinophagales > Saprospiraceae > JAAFJT01. The sequence continues at coordinate 7,553 of JAYVFS010000078.1, forward strand.
AATGAAGAATATGACGCTCAATACCATCCCATCGCAGTTCCAAAAAGGTGTTGTCTTGACCCGTTATCATCGTGAAAGGTTCGATGTTTGTTAAGTCATATATTACCCAAAAATCAAGCATTTCGGCGCATTCAAAACTCTCTAACAACATCAATCCACGACTTTTGCGATAAGGCAAAAGCCTTTCATGTCGTTCAAAAGCCCCATTGAGGAGGCCGGTGAAACGTCCGTTTTGGGGGCTTAAAGCGAGCCAAGTACCGCCGTGTAAGGCATCTTTTGGATAAACCAAGCCCCGTTTTGTATCTTGAATAATCTCAACGGATGATCGCGCTGGCATCTCATCTCGATTGAAGGTCAAAATGAAGCCATTGTCATTGGGTTTTGGATAGAAAGTGAACGTACACATTTTGTTTTATTGTTGTTTTTGAGGGCGTAAAGTTGAGGGCGCGACACCGAATGTGTTAGGCAAATAAACATCAGGCAACAGGCACAAAATCCCAATTTTTATGAATGCGGCGTGATGAATCGTATGTTCGAGGTTGTATTGCAACTCTCTCGCAAGGCTACTGACGATGGGCGTTGACAAATCGTCTTCTCCCTCGCTCGTTATACTGAGGGGGGTGTTTAAGTTGTCGTGATTGACCATTTCAAGCGTTTTGATAATGTGACTGATAGTCAGACCAAAATGCTGCGTGCAACTTTCTAAGCTGTGGTCACGGCAGCGTTTGTCATAGTTAATAGTTTGATTCTCATCGTATTGCAACAAAAGGCATTGATAAAACTCGACAATATGCCGAGCGTGCATACCGATACTCGAACCTGAAAAAATGGTTAATGGCTTGCTAAACTGCTCATTGTCCATTAGATGAATGACGTTTCGGAGATCATCTAAGGTATGTTTTATATTTCGAATAAGATTGTCCATTTTATTTGTTTGCTGTGAAAAAACGTGTTGAATTGTTTAAAATTCTGTTGTTTAAAATTCTGCAAAAACGCCAAACGAAAGGGAAGGGGCAGCCAAGACATTTTGCCCTTTCAAAGCACCCGCCAAACGGGCTGATATGCCAATAGTATTCTTTGCGTTGGCATAATATAAAAATTCAGGTCCGATCTTTTATCGCACCTTCTGTGGTTGTGAATATTTCAGATTTAGGGCTTTTTTGAGCGATACAGCCTTGCCAAATACTGATGCTTAACAGCAGAAAAAATATTTTTTTCATCTTTTTTAAATTTTTAGACTGAGTGAATTTTGTCAATATCTCTTTCAGCCACAAAGCTCGGTTATGGTTATTGCAAAAATATCACAGCGTTTTTTTTATGCTACATGTGACAATTTGTTATTATAAAAAATACTTTCATATACCTATTGACTTTCACTTTGTTTTCCTATATATTTGTATCAAATGCTAATGAATTTACACAATTTTAGATGCGCCTAAAATTGCCTTCTTTTACTGTTTTTTTTGGTTTCATAAGGACACAAAATATTGTTAAAAAGCTAAATATTGAAACACATAGTCTTTAACAAAAACGCACATGTCCGATGAAACATCTCCTTATTCTTGTACAGCTTTTCTACTTTTTGCCGATCCTCTTGTATGGACAGGATAAAAAAAACAGTACCGTTCTGACTGCTTCTGAACAGGTCAATATTGAGGGTATTATCAAAAATGAACACAATGGGAATTTCCTTCCTGATGCTCGTGTCATCGTTTATGATGACAAAATGTTTGCGCCGATTGGACAAACCAAAACGGATGGTGATGGACGCTATGCCATAGCCGTTCCGAAAAAAGACCGCTACCGTGTAGAGGTGCAAAAAAGCACTTATTTCAAGGGAAATAATGTATTTTCTACTGATTTGGCGGCAACACGCCAAGACTTAGCCTTGAAAAACAAACCTGGTTATGTCTTTGATATTACGATTTTTGACAAAGATCGCAAGCAAGAGCCTATCAATTCTTTGGCCGATTGTAAAATTGAAATTTACAATAACACAACCAAAGAGCAGGAATTGACCATTCCGAAACACCCCAAAGCGGTCTTTAATTTTCCTTTCAATGAAGGCAATCACTACACTGTTTTGGTCAGAAAACCGAAGTATATCAACCGTCGCATTGAGGCTTTTGTGAATATCAACGGCTGTATTATGTGTGTGGACGGCATGGGCGTTCAGGAGCTGAATATGGTGGCTTTGATGACACACGACAATGAAATTGGTTATTTCTTAGGTAGTGTTGACTTGGATTCTATTCAAATCGGTAAAAAGTTTATGATTCCAAATATTTACTACGATTTCGACAAGTCGTTTATTCGACCAGAAGCGGCAAAAGTGTTGAATAAATTAGCCATTTTCTTGAAAGACAATCCAGCGATTAAAGTCGAATTGGGCGCACATACCGATGTCCGAGGTTCTGATGCTTACAATTTATCCTTGTCTGACAGGCGCGCTGAATCAGCAGTGAGGTATCTCGTAGATAAATGTGGCATCAGTCAAGCCAATATCACTTGGAAAGGATATGGTGAAACACAACTCGTCAACAGTTGTGCAAATGGCGTGAAATGTTCAGAAGAGGCACATCAAATGAACAGACGTACTGAACTAAAAGTGACGGCAATTGCAGAAGAAGACCCGCTTTGGAATCATACACTAAAAGAGATAATTGAAGATAAAGACTTGTATACTAAAATCATAAAGCTAGAAAAAGCAGGGCAGGAGCAGCCAAGGACAGGTAGTGTGATTCGCCAATAGCTTATGTTAAATAAATATTCCTAACAACTTAATACATTGATTATGAATAACTTAATTTCTTTTTGCCGTTCAAAGAGCATATATCTGTGGGTATCTTTAAGTTTCATTAGTGTCTTCACGTTTGCTCAAAAGACACCCACCATTAAAGGTGTTAAAACAGATAACAGCTATGCCAATACAACAGAAATCAGTAAATTTAAAAATGCAACGGATGAGCAAGTTTTAGCTGAAATTGAAGGCGATTATGGCATTGGTGACATTGTGCGCATCGTTATATCAACGCCAAAACCCACTATTGATCCTTTAGCAAAGAGAGGCAATGACAAACCTGTCGCAACAAATATATCTACATCAACCCTTTATAAAACTGAAGATATTGTTGCGCCAACTATCAACTTAACGCAATCAGTACCACCCATTCAGCCTAAAACTTCGCCACAACAACCGACAGCACCCCCTCAGTATAACGGGAATAAACAGCCGAATTTTGATGCGCCAAGTATTTCTAAAACAGAACCACATACACCAAATTTGCCTGCAAAAACGCCTAATATGGATAATCCATCAAGAGAAATGTTGATTCCCGCTACACGAATGGATGGGACACCTATTCAAAAAGAGTCCGTTTTGATACCAGAAACAGTCACTACCGAAACGGTGAAAGAGAAATCACCTTTTGCTCCAACTGAACGCATTGAAGGGAGGTCTTCTTCTCTTACAAATAAGGCAGAAAGAACATCCAGAAGCTCAAGTGTTTCAAAAAAATCGGGTTTTTCTATCAACAAAAAATCGTCATTGTTCAAAAAAACGAGTTATAAAAAAACGAAACATCGGAAAGTTAAGAACAAGCAAAAGGACAAGTGTTATAAGTTTTAGGAAATTGGTATCGAGTTTTTCAAAAACAACCCATACCTTTTTGTCAAAAATCAAGAATGACAATACATTATAGATATTGGGTAAATTGTATATTTGCTTTGGCAGGTCTAATTTTGTTTACTTTACCGAAACAACAAAAAGAGAAGAAAAAATTCAGAATAGTAAGCAATAAAGTGAAATTTTGCTCGATTCTAAGATTGTAAAATAGACAAATACAAATTTTCTGTTTCGCATTCGGGGGCAATATTGAGCTTCCTGAGCGACTCCCGACAGCTCTTGTATTGGCGTACTGCTTTGCCTTTCATTTTTAGCGATAAATAACATTCCATCAACCGCCGATGCGTGAGTTCGACACAATCATCTACTTTCAAAATGTCGCGGCAAGAGTCAATGCAATCGGACAATCTTTGATTTTTCCAATAATGTTCACTCAATAAATTGAGCGCTTGCAAATGTTTTTCCCGAAACTCGTCACGCCTTCCAATAGCCCATTCGTGGTTAAAATTTGGTAAAAAATCATCGCGGTACATCATTTTTAAATTTTTTAGATCCTCAATAGCACTTTCCAAACTATGGGTACGTAGCAATGAACGAGATCTTTCCCACAGGCGTGAAAATGCATCCGTATCGGTTTCGATACGCCAAAAATCTGTGTTCATGGTATAGTAATCGTTCGTAAAAACAATCGTTTTTTCATCCGTTAGTTTAGAAAGAGACTTCCGAAGGCTAAAAATTGCCACATTTAGGCAATTTTTAGCATCATTCACATTGTCTCCCCAAAACTTAGACATTAAGATTTCTTTATGAATCGGGCGATTATGGTTGTAAAGCAGATAGGCGAGTAACAACCCATTCGTTTTGGGTTGAAAGTCTTTTCCGTTAATTTTTACCTTAAAATCGCCGAACAATTGAACCTCAATGAGGTTATTATACTGAGGGGTCGGTTTGTCATCAGGCATATACCACTTTTCAGGCAAAGCTGCCATAATTGGTTCAATTATTGCCATTTTTTGAGTGGTAACGGGCATCACCGACAAGCGACGGGGTTGTAACCAAGCCAAAAAACGTTGCCATACTGAGGGGGTACGCATAAATTTTGGGCTGTATAGTTGGAGACATTCGAGGAGTTTAAAGTCATTACTCGCCATATTGAGGTAATCATTAGCACCCTTCTGAACGGCTTGCGTAATCATAATAGGTGTTGGCTGTGGCGATATGACAATGATTTTTAAATCTGAATAACAAAAACGCAGCGTTTGGAGGCTTTGCAGCACCTCTTCACCTGGTTTTGTACACAAAATGACAAGTGCCAAAACGCGGTTCGTCGGAATGGGCATATCAGGTAAACGATTGTAAGACACGACTAAAATATCGTGCATATCCACCAATAAATCGAGGACACGGAGCAATTCTTGGGTATCATAATCAACGACAACGATTGTTTTTATCAACATGACGGCTTGGGTTTTAGGGTACTATGAAAGTTTTAGAAAAAAATTGTGGTTTATTTGAGAAATAACCGTCTTCTCTAAGGTAAGCTTACAAGTCTTGTTTTCATTTCGAAAAACAAATATAAGGTTCTTTTAAATTAAAAAAATGAATCTTATTTTAAAAAATACTCAATTGACATACTATTAACACATAATTTAAATTATTTATTCTTATAATTTATACATTTAAGCATTTATAATTATATATTTTTTTGTATGTATTTTTAAGGAAAATCTATTAGTTCATTAATTTAAAATAAAACACGAAAATGAAAAGTATGTATTTTTTGGGCAGCGAAGAAACACATCAATGCACAGCCCAACGCGAAGGTGATTGGGTCACTTTCAGATGTCCTAAATGCCGCGACTATGTGCGCCGCATGAATATTAAAACAGGTGAAATGACTGCGGCTAAAAGCAACAGTCCATACAGACATTCAGGTATGCACATGCCTGTGGGGATTCAACCAGAATTGTATAATCCGAATTGATTCCCTCCAACTGTTTCTGGATGTTTTATCAGCATTTTGCTCATTTTTTTAACAATGGGTAGGGTGTGGCTATAATCGCCCTACCCATTTTGTCAATTGACTTGCAAAATGATACTGCCTTGCCATCTTTGTACCTCTTCCATTACCGTTTTGTCACGCGACAAAATACGGACATCAACACTTAGTCGATAACTGTTTGCACCAAGCACCAATGGCGCGATACGCACATACAACTCATTTTTGTTGGTATCAGATAAAACAGTTATGCGTTTTTCCAACAGTTTATACCGTTCGTATGTATCGAGATTGAATACATGTATCTCGACGATACAGGGTTGTCCCGCTTGAACACCGATGTGTTCGTTTGGCAGAGCTGTTAGAACCAATGCAAAAGACTGATTTTCAAGAACATTTGTCGAATTATTGATTAAATTTAAGGCTTTTACGGGTGATAGTTGGGGAGAGGGCTTGGGCATTGTTGTAGCTGCGTCTGGTTGGCTGTCTTTCATTGTAGTAGGGATTTTCGGCAAATCCCCTTGTAGTTTGGTCGTCATAAATGTTAAAATAGCTGAACTATCAAAGCCCGTAAAGGTTTGCGTTTGGTCAGAAAATGGGTGAATGATCTTACCATACAGCCGTTCAGTCGTATTACTTTTGTAGATTTCGATGCGGAAAATGTGCCGCAACGTGTCGTCTGACAGATCTTTCGTCTCCAAGTCTCTACTTTGAGCTTGTCCCAAGGGTGTTTCTGCCAGACTATCCTGCTTTTCAAGGACAGATATAGGGGGCGAGACCATCAGATTGGGTTTAATCGTAGGCTTTTTGCTAGCTTGTTTTTCAACGGTTTCAATAGTCGCTTTACTTTTTTCTTTATGGGCAGAAAGCGATAGGTTTTGACGTAAGAATGTTTGCTTTTCTTCCAACTCCTTAAGCGTGCTGAAATCTCGGCTTCGTGCTATTTCTTGCCGATTGCCTGACCGCAAAATAAAAAAAAAGCCCCCCCCAGTATTTTGATGCTCAAATTGTGCTTCAACAGCAGCATTTTTGACGACTGATTGAATACCCTTGTCCCTTGCCGTTTCCACTTGATAGGCTTGACTGAAAAGGAAAGCAACGCCTTTGGTATCATTGAAATGAAAATAATAACGACCGTCTTCGTCATTTTTGAATGATTCAAAACCTGCACGACCTGTGCGCGACGGTTGCAACAGATTGTAATCATTGGTTTTATGTATTTGATTCATTTTTTATCCTTTTTTTTTAAGTGCAACATTTAGTTTTTTTAGAATAGAGAAAAAGCAGCCCGACAGGAACGAGCCAGCGAGCTGCTTTTCTACGAGAATAACATCTGTGCCTCTTTTAGGCTCTACTTAATAGCCATCATAGAATTGAACAAAACCTAAGTCCTCGAATCCACATGCCGAGACCGCAGCACCAAGACCTGTTGGGTCAAAGAAAAGTTTTACAATAACTCGATAGATGCCTACTGGGAGCGACGGACCTCCAGATAGTGTTCCTGGAATAGTAATCGTCAAAGCATAAGGTGTGGGAGCACCACTTTGAACATGAGCAATTGAATTAATGTGTGGCCCACCACCATACTCGCCGAGACCCATTTGTTCAAAGATAGCTTCAGCCGTCCACTCCGCTGGTGGTGCAGGCCATGATGCAAATAAAGCACCAGTTGTACTCCAATTTAAATTTACGAGGTAGTCGTTCTTACGATCGACAAGTGTAGGATCCACTACTATAGGACCTCCTGGAACTTGAGACTCCGCTGCAGTAGATGGAGTGACTGTGACCCCTGCGGGTGCTAAAATCATTTCGAATGGCATGATAAAAAGAATTTAATTGCCGCCAAACAACGCTTATATGTCCGAGATGCGTGTTTTATATATGCGCTGCCCTTTGGCTGTTATCATAAAAGATTTTTGAAATTATTTTTTAAAACTTTTTTTAAAAAACTTGTTTCTCTCGAACCACGGTACAAATATGGATGGGCGGCACTTAGCTGTCGGTTAAATGGCAATAAAAAATCAATTAAAACTTACTTAGATGTGATTAATTGTTACTTAAAAAAAATTTAAGTGCATTCTTTTGAGTTTTTTTTACTGAAGGGGTGCTTTTTTCAACCTTGAAGTGCATCAAAATAGTGAAATCATGCCTAAAATTTTGATTTTTGTTTTTTACAACTGACCAATATCATGGTTCGATAGGGTCGCATATCATTTTCTCAAAAATACTGAGGGGGTAATTTTGCAGAAAAACAAGACAATGAAGACGATAAAATGGATTGCACGTATCATAGGATTTGCCGCCAGCGCATTATTCATCAGTTTTTTCATCAGCGAAGGTGTTCCAGACTGGCGTGTTAAGGTAAAAAAAAAGTTCCCCCTATTTTCCATATCTTTAAAGTTGGCAAACCATAAAAGGTAAGAAAATAGATGAGAACGAAAGA
>JAYVFS010000079.1:0-15593 GCA_043772905.1 Saprospiraceae bacterium
CAAAAGTTTTTCGGACTATTGTATCAAATTGGTACAATAATCAATTATCAAACAAGAAGTATGAAATTCACAACTAAACAATTAACCTTATTCGTCGGCATTATTTTACTCTTTTGCCCATGCAAAGACTCAAAGGCTACTTTGAATGGTGATGTTATAAAAAACTCAACTTTAGTCAAAACGGAAGGCAACCTTTCCTATAGAGATCTGAATACAAATGGCAATATGGACATCTACGAAGATGCTTTGCAACCCATCGAAAAGCGGATTGACGATCTGCTCGCTCAAATAAATGTGGCTAAGACAGCAGGGATGAAACATCTCTTTGTAGAATAGGTCATGCCCGCCAAACCTTTTGAGAGTATTGCATCAAGTATTGTTTATTTGAAAAAAAAATTATAAAAAAAGATAGCGATACTGAGGGGGCATTTTTCGCAAAAAACAGTTATTAATTGTACTTTTTACAATTAATGTGGTTCATTATCAAATAGTTATATTCCTAACAGAACATAAAAGGGGATCTATATTAAAATGCAAAAAATAAAATTCATGCTAACGATTGCGTACAAAATAAAAAATTGATTGTCTAAATGACAATAATATAGAAAACCTTTTTACCTTAGTGCCATAAACACACTTTGTACCAATTTGGGCTTTCAACAACTAGAATGTTTTCATCATATTTTTTAAACTAAACTCTTTAGAATTATGAATCAGATGCTTTACGCACTTCCCAAGAAGCTTGGGGTAGTTTGGCTATTCCTGCTTTTCGCAGGTCTTAATTCACTGACTGCACAACGCACCATTTCGGGCAAAGTCAGTGACGCCGCAGGTCCTATTCCTGGAGCGAGTGTCGTCGTTAAAGGCACTACGACAGGTACAGCGACAGATGGCGATGGTAACTTTTCGTTTGCTGTAAAAGGCGACAATCTCACACTTTCTATCTCTGCAGTTGGTTACTCAACACAAGAGATTGCTTTAGGGACTCAAACTTCTATTAACATCACTTTAACGGAAGACGTTTCGACTCTTTCGGAAGTTATTGTAACGGGGTATTCTGTTGACAAAAGACGGCAATCAACGGGTGCCGTTTCAATTGTCAAAACCAGAGACCTTACGACTGTACCTTCATCAAGTGTTGACCAACAGCTCCAAGGTAGAGTTGCGGGTTTAACAGTTGTCACAACCAGCCAACCTGGTTCTGGAAGCCAGATTCGTATTCGTGGTTTCGGTGCATTTGGTGGCAACGAACCGCTCATTATTGTTGATGGTTATCCAGTAGGAAATGCAAACTTCTTAAATCCAGAGGATATTGAAACGACAACAGTATTGAAAGATGCTTCTTCTGCTTCAATCTATGGTGCAAGAGCTGCTAATGGTGTCATTGTCTATACCACTAAAAGGGGTAAAAAGAATGCTAAAAAGTTAAATATCACTTATGACGGCATTTTTGGCGTTACGGATCCAGGCACGGGGCAAAAAATGATGAACCCACAAGACCAAGCGACTTGGACTTGGACGGCTCTTAAAAACTCTGGTTCTCCGCTTACTCATCCACAGTATGGTTCGGGCGCAACGCCAGTCATACCAGATTACCTTAAAGTAGGTAGCAGAAGTGGTGTCATCGGATCGGTTGATTTAGCCGCTGAGAAGTTAAAGTACAATATCACAGGACCAACGATTGGTGATTTTTATCAAGTCATCAAAGCGAATAAAGAAGGAACAGACTGGTATAAAGCTTTGACACAGAACGGTACAATTCAAAGACATACCTTAGGTTTTGAAGGTGGTGGCGATGCTTCACGTTTTTATGTAGGCATGTCCATGCAAGACCAACAAGGTATTTTAGCAAGTCAAAGAGCAAAACGTTATGGGTTGCGTGTCAATACGGAATTCGATCTTGGTAAACGTGTAAGAATTGGTGAAAACATTCAGATGACGTTTCTCCAAATCTTAGGTCGTCAAGGTGGTAATGAAGGATTAGCATCTTCACAAAATGAAAATGATATTTTAGCAGCGTTCAGGGCACCAACAATCATACCTGTTTATGATGAGTTTGGTGGATATGCTGGTACGACGGCTCTTGGTTTTGGTCAAGGTTCAAACCCTGTTGCCAATCAACAGAGAGGAAAGTTAAACAAAAACTTTAATGCCCAAGCCTCAGGCAATTTTTATATTGAAATTGACCCGATTAAGGATTTAACATTCCGCTCATCTATCGGGGGCAATTATAATAATTTTTATGGTTGGGGATATGGTGCGCCAATATATGAAACCCTTGAAAACAAAGGGGTCAATTGGGCATATAATGAAAATGGTGGATTTAGATTAGGATGGACTTTGACTAACACGCTTGCTTACAAAAAGCAGTTTGGTATTCATGGGATGGAGTTATTGGCTGGTCAAGAAGCTCTTAATACTGGTTTTGGTAAAAATATCAGTGCAAATGGTCGTAATCCTTTCTCTGGTGACCCTAACTATATCACTATCTCTACTTTGGATATCAGAGAACCTGCAAATAGCACGAAAGATAATGGTATAACATTTAACTCTTATTTTGGTAGAGCTATTTATAACTTGAATGACAAGTATATCGTCACGGGTGTTATCAGACGTGATGGTTCTTCTCGATTTGGCGCGAATGCAAAATATGGTGTATTCCCTGCTATATCTGCGGCATGGAGGATGTCAGATGAGTCATTTATGAAAGGTATTGATTGGGTAACAGACTTAAAAATCAGGGGCGGTTACGGTACAATGGGTAACTCAAACAACGTTGACCCAGGTAACCAATTTAACTTGTATGCTCAAAGCGTAGCAAATTCTGCTTATGATATCAACGGTACTAATGCTGGGGTTGTAAACGGATTTAGACAATCAAGGATAGGAAACCCTAATGCACAATGGGAAACCAGTGTCACTAAAAACATTGGTTTTGATGGTTCATTCTTGAAAGGAAAATTGGATGTTATCATGGATTTATGGCAGAAAGACACAAGAGATTTATTGTATAGACTACCCATCACACAAACAGCAGGTGGTGCAACAGCTCCTTCTGTGAATGTCGGTACCATGGTCAATAAAGGTGTTGATATTCAAGTCATTAACAGAGGTAACTTTACAAGAGATCTTGGATATGAATTAAACGTTACGGGTAGTTTCCTCCATAATGAAATCACTAAAATCGGTGGTGGTTTGACTTACCTACAGGATGTGAATCCAGGATTTAGAGGTGTCAATCCTATCCGTAATCAGTTGGGTTATTCGTTATCTTCTTTCTATGGTTATCAGGTATTAGGCTTATTCCAGAATGCAGACGAAATTACTAAAGCTCCGGCTCAAGCAGGTTCTGGTGTCGGTCGCTTCAAATATGCGGATCTTAACGGAAGAGGTGCTGATGGTAAATTGACAGGTGTTCCTGATGGTAAAATTGATGCAGATGACAGAACATACCTTGGTAGTCCTGTTCCTAAGTTCACAGGTGGATTGAATTTTATGCTTACTTACAAAGGTTTTGACTTAAATGCCTACATGTACACATCAATTGGCAATAAAATCTTTAATATCTCGAAAAGATTTACTGATTTTTATCCATTGTTTGCGGGTTCTGCTATATCTGAGCGCGTAAAAGACACATGGTCTCCTTCAAACACAGGTGCAACATCACCAATTTTTGAAGCAAATGATGGTTTCAGTACAGGAGCACAAGCAAGTAGTTTTTATGTTGAAGATGGCTCTTATTTTAGATTCCAAAATTTAACAATTGGCTATAATATTCCAACAGCGGTTGCAAAAAGAATGAAATTAGGCAGAGTTCGTGTTAGTGCTTCTGTAAATAACTTATTGACAATTACTAAATATGGTGGACTTGACCCTCAAGTAGCGGGTGCTGCGGATACTAACTTTGGTATTGATTTAGGTAACTTCCCTACAACGCGCCAATTCACTTTTGGTGTAAATGTTGGGTTCTAATTTAAAATTTATTTTTAATTTAAAATAAAATTAAGAAAATGAAAAAGAGTAAATTAATAATTTTCAGCATTATCCTACTCATAGGCGGATATGCTTGTAAAGAGAGCTTTTTGGAAGTAGCTCCTACGGGCTCACTTTCTCAAGCACAATTAACCAGTGCAGCTGGTTTAGAAGGCAGTTTAATATCTGCTTATGCTCAATTGAGTGGTTTAGGTAGTTATGCTTCTGGTCCATCAAACTGGGTTTGGGGCAGTATTAGAGGAGGAGATGCCAATAAAGGAACTGACCCAGGTGACTTTTCTGATATTAATCCTATTCAAAGATTTGAATACAACCCAACGCTTCCTTTCTCTGGAGAAGTTTATCAAGGTCATTTTGAAGGAGTTTCAAGAGCGAATGCCGTTCTAGCGTTATTAAAAAAAGCGGATGCTGGTGTCAAAGCTGAAGATATTGCCAGAATGGCTGCTGAAGCACGTTTCTTGAGAGGACACTTCTATTTTCAATTGAAGCGGAATTTCAACAATGTGCCTTATGTTGATGAAACTTTAAATGTCACTAATGGCATTGAAAAAGTAAAAAACGATGTAGAACTATGGCCTAAAATCGAAGCTGATTTTCAAGCGGCTTATGCTGCTTTACCAGAAACATCTTCTGCAGCTGGGCGTGCCAATAAATGGGCTGCAGCTTCATACTTGGCTAAAGTGTATATGTTTCAAAAAAAGTTTACTGAAGCTAAAGCATTATTTGATGTCATAATCGCCAATGGTAAAACAACGAATGGCAAAAAATATGCTTTATTGCCTAAGTATTCTGATTTGTATAGAATTGGGAGTGATAATAACGCTGAATCAATATTTTCGGTTCAAGCGACGGTAAAATCAGGTAATGGTAATAATGCCAATTCTGATTTGCAATTAAACTTTATTCAAGGTGTAGATCCAGGTACTTGCTGTGGATTCTTCCAACCTACTTTTGAATTTGTCAATTCATTCCGTACTGATGCATTGGGTTTACCATTGCTTGATGGCTCATATAATGATGCTGGTAAAGCTGTTAAACATGATATGGGTATCAAGTCTGATGTTGCATTTACCTTAGACGCGGGTACTTTAGACCCACGATTAGACCATACAGTAGGTCGTAGAGGTATTCCATTTTTGGACTGGGGTAATCATACAGGTGCTTCTATGATTCGTAACCAACCGAATGCAGGTCCTTATTCGCCGAAAAAATATTTGTACACCAAAGCAGAAAAAGCGGCAGGCTTAACTGAAACAGGTGGTTGGGGACATCAAACATTCAATGCGTACAATGTGACCATCATTCGCTTTGCGGATGTGCTATTAATGGCTGCTGAGGCTGAAATTGAAGTGGGTAGCTTGGTAAAAGCCTTAGAATATACCAATATGGTCAGAGGTAGAGCTGCAAATGCTGCTGACTTTGTACAAGATGGTGGTAAAAATGCTGCAAATTACAAAATCTCACTCTATCCAGCATTTGCAGATAAAGTTGCTGCAAGAACAGCTGTACGCTACGAAAGAAGAATGGAGTTAGGCATGGAAGGCTATCGCTTCTACGACTTAGTTCGTTGGGGAGAAGATGTTGCTGCTATCAACAAATACCTAAAATATGACCAAGTATTATTACCTGGTGCTTTTGGTGGTGCGAGTTATTTGGCTAAACATGCTATATTACCAATTCCACAGTCTCAAATTGACTTAATTGGTGCGAGCATCTTGAAGCAAAATCCTGGTTATTAATAAACGTGATACTGAGGGGTGTCTTCATGACCCCCTCAGTATATATCACTCTTGATTTTCATACATTCTAAGTTTGTTTAAGAATAAACTTTTTATTTAGGGTGAACAAAAGATATTTTCACGAACATTGTTCCGCGAAACTTGTCTTTCGTTCGCCCTTTTTTTATAGGTTAACTCAATGATGGGGATGGTCAACTCGATGATGGGGATGGTCAACTCAATGATGGGGATGGTCAACTCAATGACCCAAAAAAGTCCTCTTTTATACAATATCGCTAATAATTAATAGTCAAATAGTCTTAAATTTGTGAAAAAGAATATTATTTAATGAAAAAACTAAGCTTACTATTAATCGCTGCTTTCCTCTTCGCTTATTGCAAAAACGAGAAAACACTATTTGTGCTACTTGACAGCAAACAAACTGGCATCGAATTCAATAATCAAATCACTGAAAACGACTCACTCACCATTTTTTCTTCTGAGTTTATTTACAACGGCGGTGGCGTAGGCATAGGTGACCTTAACGGCGATGGACTGCAAGACCTCTATTTCACAGGCAATCAAGTAGAAAACAAACTTTATCTCAACAAAGGAAAACTCCAATTTCAAGACATCACAACCAAAGCCAATGTTCAAAAACAACCTGACCAATGGTCGTCAGGTATCAATATGCTCGACATCAACCGCGATGGTAAACTCGATATTTATATTTGTAACACCTTCAAAGACAAACCAAAACTAAGAAAAAATCTCCTATTCATCAATCAAGGCAACGATACTGAGGGGGTGCCTCATTTCACAGAAATGGCACACGAATACGGTCTCGACGACACAACACACGCCTCCAACGCCCAGTTTTTTGATTATGACAACGATGGCGACCTCGATATTTTCATAGCGACGAACTTCATGGATACCAAATATCCGAACCAATATTTCGAAAAAGTAAAAGATGGCTCTTCGCCCAACACCGACCGTTTACTACGCAATGATTTCGACCCCTCAGTAAATCACCCTGTTTTCACCGATATTTCAAGCAAAGCAGGCATAAAACTCGAAGGATACAGCCACAGCTCGCTCATTTCAGATTTCAATAACGACGGTTGGCTCGACATTTATGTCGCCAATGACTACGTGACAAACGACCTCATTTACATCAACAACCACGACGGTACATTTACAAATCAAGTCGCTACAATATTTAAACATCAAGCCGCTTCTGCCATGGGCAGCGATGTGGCGGACATCAATAACGACGGTAAACTCGATATTTTCACAACTGAAATGATGCCTTACCACAACAAACGGAAAAAGGTTTTCATTAATGCCAATAACTATAACTCTTATATCTATAATGAAAGTTTCGGTTTTGAATATCAATATACCCGCAATGTGCTGCAACTCAATCGTGGATTGAACCCCGAAACAGGCTTGCCCACTTTTAGCGATGTCTCTTTCATAGGTGATGTGCAGGAAACTGAATGGTCATGGACACCACTTTTAGCCGATTTCAATAACGATGGCAACCGCGACCTTTTTGTCACAAATGGCTTTCCAAGAGACGTAACCGACCATGATTTTGGCGCATATCGAAACAGCGTCAGCAACTTAGTAGCACCCATAGACTTACAAAAACAAATTCCGCAAATCAAAGTTCCTAAGTTTTTGTTCAAAAACGAAGGCGATTTGCGCTTTAAAGACGTATCAAAAGAATGGGGCGTTGCTATTTCTGCCTTTTCAAACGGCGCAGCTTACGCCGATTTAGACAATGATGGCGACCTCGATTTAGTCGTCAACAATATCAACGACAAAGCCTTTCTCTTTCAGAACACCTTGAACGATGGCGATAAAAAGACGAATTTCCTAAGACTGAAAATAGAAGGCGAACTACCCAATACCGATGCTTTTGGCGCAACAGCAACCATTTTTTTTGATGGCAAACAACAAATCGCACAAGTCGTTTCGGCTCGTGGCTATATCTCAACGTCAGAAAGCGTCATCCATTTCGGCTTAGGTGCTGCCACAAAAGTAGATTCAGTTATCGTTCATTGGCAAAACGGTAAGTCTCAAAAATTGACTGATTTGCCTATCAATCAAACAGTTACTGTCAAATTTAACCCAAATGGGCCCCCTCAGTATAACAGCCCTTTTGCCCTTTTTGACGACCTCAATCCAGCCACTTTTGGCTTGGATTTCATGCACCGTGATTCTGATTTTATTGATTTTAATTTTCAAAAAACAATACCGCATAAGTTCAGTCAATACGGTCCCGCTATCTCCGTAGGCGATGTCAATGGTGATGGGCGTGACGATATTTACATTGGCGGCAGTGCCTTGTACGATGCCACTTGGTTCATTCAATCCGCCGATGGACGTTTTACAAAAAAGGCAGTTGCTTACAAAACAGGACTTAAAAAGGAAGAAGAAGAACTCGGCACACTCCTATTTGATGCCGACGGTGATGGCGACAACGACCTTTACATCGTGCATGGCAGTGGGCAATATCCCAAAAATTCGCCTTTCTATCAAGACGTTTTATGTGTCAACGATGGCAAAGGCAATTTCAAGATTGCACCAAACGCCTTGCCTGTGGAAACATCTTGTGGTCAAGTCGTGAAAGCTGCCGATTTTGATGGCGATGGCGACCTCGATTTGTTCGTCGGTGCAAGGGTTTTGCCTATGACCTATCCAAAAGCAGACCGCAGTTTTATCCTAAGAAATGATTCAAAAGAGAAAGATAAACCCGTTTTTACGGACGTTACCAATGAAGTTTGCCCTGAATTAGCCAATATCGGTCTCATCAGCGATGCTATTTGGACAGATTTCAATGGCGACAATCAACCCGATTTAATCCTCGCAGGTGAATGGATGCCTTTGACTTTTTTACAGAATGACAAAGGCAAATTGAAAAACACAACGGCAAATACAGGCATTGGCGACAAAGTTGGTTGGTGGACAAGCCTCGCCGCCGCCGATTTTGACAACGATGGAGACATAGACTACATGGCGGGCAATTTTGGAGAAAACATCTATTTCAAATGTGCCTCTGGTGAACCCCTCAGTATTTACGCCAAAGATTTTGACAATAATGGTCTCTACGACCCTTTCATCTCTTGTTTTTGGCGCGACACGGCAGGACAACGCAGAGAGTTTTTCTACCACACCCGTGACGATATGATTAAACAATTGATTTTGATACGTCGAAAATACCAAACCTATGGCGAATTTGGCACAGCGACCGTTCAAGATGTCTTTTCAAAAAAAGAATTGGAAGGCGCACAGATTATGCACAGCAATTGGTTATCAACGAGTTATATTGAAAATTTAGGAAATGGCAAGTTCAAAATATCCGCTTTGCCCTCGTCGGCACAACTCGCACCGATTTACGGTATGATGCCTTATGACGTGGACAAAGACGGTTTGCTCGACCTATTAATGGTCGGCAACGACTACGGCATGGAACTCCTTCAAGGACGTGCCGATGCCTTTGACGGTTTGGTTTTAAAAAACATGGGCAATAATCAATTCAAATCCATAGAATTGGATCAAAGTCATTTTTATATTCCAAACGATGCCCGCGCTTTGACCCGCATTAATGCCAACGGCAAAGAATTGTTTTTGGCAAGCCAAAACAAAGGCGTTATGAAAGTTTTTTCATTGAAAAATGGAGAGAGTGCGAAACAGATACCCCTCAGTAAAAACGAGGTAAAAGCCATGGTCTCCTTGAAAAATGGGCAAAAACGCTTAACAGAATTTTATTGGGGCAGTACCTTTTTGTCACAAGAGTCACGCAGTTTTATGCTCGATGCAGCGATACAAGAAGTGACTTTTTATGATAAAAATAATAAAGAAACACGTAGCATTGCACCGCAAAACATACAATAAGGCGTTTACACCCCTCAGTATTAAGCCAATTAGTTTTGTAATTTTTTAATTTGGCGACAAGCCGCTTTATCTTACCGCTTTTACCACGTCGCTTTTGTCATTCAGTAGGAATCTCTTTTGGTAATAATAAATACACAAAGAGATTTCTGCTGAATGACAAAAACGACGTACCGAAAGTACCATTAGTTCTTTTTAAAAATCCTTTATTATGAATTCTAAGTTCTTACTAATCATCGGTTTATGCACATTTGTCGCTTGCAAAGAGAACAAACCCGCTAAACCGATAGCCACAGATGTAGAGTACCTACACGCAGCGCAAAAAAAGCTTACAGACATCATTATCACCGATATTTTTACGCCACCCGTAGCGAGTCGCGTCTATGTCTATCCAATGTTAGCTGCTTATGAAGCAGGTAAATTTTCCAAGACTGATGCCACTTCTATCACCGCTCAATTAAAAGGTTTTGAGGCGATGCCGACACCTGAAAGCGGTAAAAGCTACAATTACACCGTTGCAGCCATAAAAGCCTTGTGCACGACATCTAAAAAAGTCATTTTCTCAACGAAAGACATAGATGCTTTTGAAACCAAAACTTTTGATGAACTGAAAGGCAGCATGACGGAAGAGGTCTTTAATAACTCCGTTTCGTTCGGTGAAAATGTAGCGAATGTCGTTATAAAACGTTTAGAGTCAGACAATTATAAAGAAACTCGCGGCATGGAACGTTTTGAAGTCAAAACCGGTATCAACGGTCGTTGGGTGCCTACTACCCCTGATTATGCCGACGGTATAGAACCTCATTGGTGCGATATGAAAACGATGGTTATGGATTCGGCTGGTCAATGTCGCCCTGTTCCGCCGCCGGCTTACAGTGAAGACAAAAATAGTCCGTTTTGGAAAGCATTGGTAGAAGTCTATGACCTATCAAAAACAGTCGTTGAAGAACGCGAAAACATCATGATTTTTTGGGACGATAACCCGTTTGTCTCTCGCAGCAAAGGGCATTTGATGTTTCAAGATAAAAAAATGACGCCTGCTGGTCATTGGTTAGCTATCTGCCAATCCTTCTTGAAGGATAGAAAAATCGGATTTTATGAGTCTTTACGGGCTTACACGCTCACCTCTTTGGCACTGTATGAAGGATTTATCAGCACTTTTGAAGCTAAATATTACTATAGCTTGGTTCGCCCCGAGACGGTTATCGGTGCTAAAATAGACAAGCAATGGCATCCGCTTTTGGTCACACCTTCATTCCCATCTTACACAAGTGCACACAGTACAGTATCTGGAGCCGCCGCAGAAGTGTTGACCAGTTTGTTTGGTGACAATCAAGCTTATACAGATACGACAGAAAAAGAATATGGTTTACCGGTGCGGTCTTTTAAGTCGTTTCATGAAGCTGCATTAGAAGCCTCTGTCAGCCGTGTTTATGCGGGTATTCACTATCGTTTCGATTGCGATAAAGGTAATGAAGAAGGTAAAATGGTTGGAAAATTGATTGTATCAAAAATAAAGTAAGATTTAAACTTTTAGATTCAGTGCTAAGTAGTCATTTATCGCGTTTATAAGTATCGGATATTTTCAAAATATCCGATACTTGAATGCCAACTTTCCTATTGTACTTTTCCAACTTTTTCTTGCATTTTTGAAACAAACACGCACACAAACGCATAAAACCTCTTTTCTTTGCAGCAAAAACGCATGAAATCAGCATATCTTATTGACGGCATTCGCACACCCATTGGCAGCTTTGGCGGTAGCCTTGCACCCATCCGTCCCGATGATTTATTGGCTTTGGTCATCAAAAAACTCCTCGAAAGACAGTCCTCTGTTGACCCCCTCAGTATCGCAGACGTTATCGTCGGTTGCGCGAATCAAGCGGGAGAAGACAACCGCAATGTCGGACGCATGGCAACGCTTTTGGCTGGTTTGCCTGTCGAAGTGCCTTCACAAACAGTCAATCGCTTGTGTGCTTCGGGTTTGGCGGCGATTATGGATGCCGCTCGATACATTCAATGCGATGATGCGGATGTGATGTTGGCAGGTGGCGTTGAGCAAATGACACGTGCGCCGTGGGTTATTTCAAAGACATCGTCGGCATTTGGACGCGATGCTCAGATGTTCGATTCAGCATTTGGTTGGCGGTTCATCAATCCGCTTTTGCAATCGCTTTATGGTACGGATTCTATGGGCAAAACGGCTGAAAACTTAGCAGAAATGTACGATATTAGTCGAAAAGACCAAGACTTGTTTGCTTATCGTTCGCAACAAAAAGCGGCAGCGGCTATATTGAGTGGTCGGTTTGAAAGAGAAATAACGGCTGTTGAGATACCTCAAAAACGCCATGAGGTACACGTTTTCAGTCAAGACGAATTTGTCAAACCCAATACGTCTGTTGAGGTTTTAGCGAAGCTCAAAACCGTTTTCCGTGCCGATGGAACGGTGACGGCGGGCAATTCATCAGGCTTAAATGACGGTGCAGCTGCCGTTTTGTTGGCTTCCGAAGTTGCCATTAAGAAATATGGTTTAACGCCGATGGCACGTATCGTCGCTTCGGGTGTGGCAGGTGTTGAGCCACGCATCATGGGCATTGGACCCGTTCCTGCCTCTCAAATTGCCTTGAAAAAAGCAGGTTTGACCATAAAAGACATGGACATCATTGAACTCAACGAGGCTTTTGCTGCCCAAAGTCTCGCCTGTACCCGCGCTCTCGGCATTGCTGACGACGACCCGCGTGTCAATCCAAACGGCGGTGCGATTGCGCTCGGACATCCGCTCGGCATGAGTGGTACACGTATTCTGAATACGGCGGCGATTGAATTACAAGAGCAACGCAAACGCTATGCTTTGGTGACGATGTGTATTGGTGTTGGGCAGGGGTATGCGGTGATATTAGAGAGAGTGTAAAGGTATTGGCAAAAAAAGGTAATGAGGGCGACCGTAAAAGTCGCCCCTACACATGCAGATGCGCATAAATATAGGGGCGACCTTTACGGTCGCCCTTATTTTATTTTCATAGTCACGCGCCAATGATATAATTATTTGTTCAAACGAAATTATGTTAGATTCTTCTGTTTCATTCTCAGACAAAGTTTTTATATTTGTTCTTTCCAATATTTTAACAAGCGCAACTACATGAAACAAACCCTCCGAAATCTGATTGCCGATGGCAAAATCAAGCAAGCCATAGACCAATTGCGGTCATTAACCCATGCAGACGCGGACTTGAACCGTGATGTCAACCTACTCGCTGCCCGTTTTGCAAAATATGAACAGCAATATCTCGGCGATTTAGCAGACCCCTCAGTATTAGGCATCGAATCGAATAAAATTAACAACGCTTTGCTGGCTTTGATTGATAAATTGTCGGAAGACGATGAACGTTCGGAGCATTTTCAAAGTTCCCCGAAGGTGGCTGCCGCACCCCTCTCTTCTTCGACCAAGAAAAACACTGTCGAAAGCAGCACCATCAACGCAGGGGGCAATGTCACAATCGGTGATACAACAACGGTGACAGAAAGCGAAACAAGTCGTCGAATTCGGCTCTTTCTCTATATTTTCGTTCCGATTTTAGCTTTAGCGGCGGCGTTTGGTTACATACAGTATCAAAAACTCAATGAACCTTTGAACTTGACTGTCTTTCTAAAAGATGTTGTGCCCAATCTTGCGGTGCCGTTGAAATCGGCGCGGGTAACTTTAACATTTGGCGACAAAACAGAGACGAAAGTGGTGGACAATGAAGCCACTTTCAAAGGTATTCCACCGAATTATAGAGATAAAAGCGTACTCGTCGAGGTTCAAGCCGATGGTTTTGCGACGGTGGCGCAGTCTTTTGTGTTGTCTGAAAAGACGCTCACGATACCCCTCAGTAAAGACGGCAGTTTGAGCAAAGTCGTGGGCACTATCAAGGATGAAAGCCGCAATCCTGTGGCGGGTGTGCAGGTATCGGTTTTAGATGCCACCGTTTCTTCCGACGAGTTGGGTCATTTTGCGCTGCCCATTCCGCCCGATAAACAGCGACCGACACAACGGGTTCAGGCGTTTAAGAAAGGCTTCAAGTCGTGGGATTTTGAAACACCGATTATTCCGAATGAACCAGTTGAGATTATTTTGAAGCGATAACTTTACATAATCCTTTCGTCATGCGAGGAACGAAGCAATCTGTTGAGCCATTTCCTTTGTCATTGCGAGGAACGAAGCAATCTTTTAGAGTACCGCAGACTATTAAAAACATTCTACGGCAACTAAACAAATTGCTTCACTCCACTGCGTTGCGCGCGCAATGACGAAAGGATTTTAATAAATAAATCTATTAAATATAAAATACCGCCCAATGAAAAACATCTGTCTCTCTGTCCTTTTAGGACTCACGTCTATTTCCCTTGTCGCACAAGCTGCTTTGATTCAAACGGGTTTGGTGCGCGAACAAAATTCGGGGAAACGCCCCGTTGATGGGGTACAAATCATCTTTTCAGGGTCTGTGCCGAAGACTTCTGACGGTTCTGGTAAGTTCCGTTTGGCATTTGCGGGCAAAAAGGCAGGGGATTTGGTCTTAATGTCCGAAATATCTGGCAAAGGTTACGAATTAGTGAACGATAAGGAACTCGAACAAGTCAAGTTGAGCAGCACGGAACAATTCGGCACCGATATTATTGTCGCAAAAGCGGGGGTGATTGATGCAGCGAAGAAAGATTATTACGCCATATCGGACAAAGCTTTGAAAGCGGGTTTTGACAAACAAAAGGCTTTACTGCAGGGGGAACTTGCCAAAGCGCGGCTCTCTGAAAAGCAATATCAAGACCAATGCGAGGCGTTGCAAAAGCAATACGAGAACCAACGAAAGGAACTTGACAACCTTTCTGAAAAGTTTGCGAAGGTGAATTTTGATGATGTCTCTGCCTTGTTTCAAGAGGCTTTGCAATTGTTTAAAGACGGACAGATTGATGCAGCGATTAAGAAATTGGAAGGTGCAGACTTGAATAAACAAACGGCAAAAATCATAAAAGAAGAAAACAGTATTGCCGACGATGAAAAAGCATTGGCTGAAAGGAAAAAGGTGTTACAAAAAACGAAAAAAGAGCAAATAGAAACCATCCAACTCTTGGCGCAAATGTATGTGACCAATCTGGACGTTGACAAAGCGGAAACACAATACGACCAATTATTGCTTTTGGACAGCACCAACCTTGAAATACTGCGAAGAGTGGCAGATTTTTATCGAGTGAACCACCGCTACGAAAAAGCCTTACGCTTATATCCTAAAATTATCGCACACCCACAAGCGGAAGATTGGCAAAAAGCAAAAGCGTATTTAGGTAGTGGCGATATGCTCACAAACATTGGGCAATTAGACAATGCCTTAAATGCTTTTTGGCAATACAAAAACATTTATGAAGAATTGTTAAAGAAAAATCCAAGCGAATCTTTTTCAAAGGGAGGGTTAGGTATTGCTTATGAAAGACTTGGCTCAACGCACACGGCATTGGGCAATTTAAAGAAGGCTTTGGGGTTTTACGAAGACTATAATCGTTTAGAAAAAGAACTCTATGCCGCCTACCCGACTAATGTGTCCTTTAAAAACGGCTTGGCGGTTTCTTACTCAAAACTTGGCTCAACGCACACGGCATTGGGCAATTTGGACAAGGCTTTGGGGTTTTACGAAGATTTCACCAAGTTGATGAAAGAACTCTATGCCGCCTACCCAAATAATGTGTCCTTTAAAAACGGCTTGGCGATTTCTTACGAAAGACTTGGCTCAACGCACACGGCATTGGGCAATTTGAAGAAGGCATTGGGCTTTTACGAAGAGTATAATCGTTTAGAAAAAGAACTGAATGCTGCCTACCCGAATAATGTAGAATTTAAAAACGGCTTGGCGATTTCTTACTCAACACTTGGCTCAACGCACACGTCGTTGGGCAATTTGGAGAAGGCATTGGGCTTTTACGAAGAGTATAATCGTTTAGAAAAAGAAC
>JAYVFS010000080.1:0-46122 GCA_043772905.1 Saprospiraceae bacterium
GCGCACAAACGGTTCATGCCCAGACAGTTATGTATTAACGCGGACATGGACAGCGACAGATAATTGCGGCAACACAAGCACATCAAGTCAAGTCATCAACGTCGAAGACACAACAGTACCTATCTTGTCAGGTATACCTACAAATATTACAATTAATTGCAGTGACCCATTGCCTGTTCCTGCAACAATAATAGCGACAGATTTATGCGATGTGAATGTACGTATAGTAACCAACGACATACGGGTAAACGGTATTTGCGCAAATAACTATACAATTACGCGCATTTGGACGGCTACTGATGCGTGTAGTAACTCAGCAACAGCAAGTCAAACGATTTCTGTAGAGGATAAGAATGTACCAGTTCTTGCTAATGTTCCTGTAAATATTACTTTGAATTGTAATGATAATTTGCCGACAATTTCGCCTGTAACGGCAACTGATAATTGCGATGCCAATCCTCGCATTGTGATGAATGATAACATAATTCGGGGTAATTGTGCGGGCAACTATGTAGTTGTGAGAACATGGACAGCTACCGATGCGTGTGGCAATTCAGCGACAGCTTCACAAACGATATTAGTAGGTGATAGCGAAGCACCTGTTTTTGCGAATGTTCCTGTGAGCGTAACGGTTAATTGTGGTGGTACAGTTCCATCGGCAACGAACCCCTCAGTAACAGATGCTTGTGATGCGTCTCCACGCTTGACATTCAATGAGTTACGTCAAAATGGTGTATGTGTTGGTAGCTATAAATTAATCAGAACATGGACAGCGACAGATGCTTGTGGCAATAGTCGGACAGCAACACAGGAGGTTTCAGTTGGTGACAATACAGCACCTGTTTTGTCCAATGTTCCTGCAAATATCATATTGCGTTGTGATGAAACATTGCCAATCGGTACATTAATTACAGCAACGGATGTATGCGACCCGAATCCACGCGTGACGATGAATGATAATATCATTCGTGGTAATTGCGTAGGAAGTTACAGAGTTGTTAGAACATGGACAGCGACTGATGCGTGTGGTAATTCTGCAAAAGCTTCACAAACAATATTAGTAGGTGACAATGAAGCACCCATCATTGCAAACGTGCCAACGAATATAACGGTCAATTGCGGTGGTACTGTTCCAACAATAACGACCCCCTCAGTATCTGACCTTTGCGATGCGTCTCCACGCTTGTCTTTCAATGAGTTACGTCAAAACGGTGCATGTGCGGGCAGTTATAAATTAATCAGAACATGGACAGCAACGGACGCTTGTGGCAATACACGCACAGCCACACAAACGGTTTCCGTAGGTGATAATGAAGCACCCGTTTTGACAAATGTGCCGACGAATATCACTTTACGTTGCGATGAAAGTTTGCCGATAGGCACATTAATTAGAGCGACAGATATCTGTGACCCGAATCCACGTGTAACGATGAATGATAATATCACTCGTGGAAACTGTACAGGTAATTATAAAGTTATCAGAACATGGACAGCAACCGATGCGTGTGGCAATTTTGCAACTGCTTCACAAACAATATTGGTAGGTGATAATGACGCTCCGATATTTGCAAACGTGCCAGCAAACGCAACAATTAACTGCGATGCGGTTGTGCCAACGCCTGTAAATCCTTCAATATCAGATGCTTGTGATGCAAGTCCTAAATTGACATTCATAGAAACCCGTCAAAGCGGTGCGTGTGCAACGAGCTATAAATTGATTCGTACATGGACAGCGACGGACGTTTGCGGCAACAGCAGAACGGCATCGCAAGTGTTGAGTGTGGGCGATAATGAAAAACCTGAATTGATTGGTGTTCCTGTCGATTTATCGGTCAGTTGCGGACTAAATTTAGCTGTTGCAACCGTTACCGCACGTGATAATTGCGACCCCGATGTCGGCATTGCCTTCAATGAACGGATGCAACGTGGGACTTGTGTTGACCATTTTACCTTGTTCAGAACATGGACAGCGATTGATGCATGTGGCAATATTTCGTCTAAAATGCAGACCATCAGCGTCAAAGACGATGTCAATCCCGTCCTCATCAATGTGCCGCAAGACTTGACGGTCAATATCGCTACGGGCGAAACTGTACCACCTGTGCTGACGATTACGGCAACGGACAATTGCACAAATGAGGTAGTCGTCACTTTCAATGAGCAAAAAATCAATGCGACTTGCGGTTATACCCTCGTGCGCTCGTGGATTGCCACCGATAATTGCTCGAATCGTGATGCTTTGACCCAAACGATAACGGTCGTTGAAACCGTCAATGTGGCTGTCGCAGCGACATCGCCTGAAAATTGCGGTCGTCGAAATGGTAGCGTGACCTTTACGCCTTTGAACCTTAATTTCCGTTGGTCAGACGGTAATACAAGCGGTTCACGCAATGATTTAGCGGCGGGTACTTACAGCGTAACTGTTTCAAATTCAAATGGTTGTGTCAATATCGTACCTGTTACGATTGCCACTGAATGTGGTTGCGAAACACCTGTTGCACAAGTAGAAACGACAGATATTTCCTGCAACGCAACGAGCGACGGTAGAGCAACTGTTAACGTGTCGAATGGCTTAGTCTCTGATTTCAAATTTACATGGACACCTAATATTTCAACTACAAATAACGCCAGTAATTTAGCTGCGGGAACTTATAAAGTACGTGTTGAGCGTGTTGGAAAACCAGATTGTTTCATCGAATTGCCATTCCAAATCATTGCGCCAAACCGTATCAACGTACCAGAGCCGACGGTTACAAAGGCTTCTTGTACGTCGCCAACAGGTAAAATTGAGTTTGGTTCGGTCACAGGAAGTGAAAATTGGACATTCCGTTGGAGCGACGGTAATACAAGCAGAATCCGTGAAAACCTCCGTCAAGGCATATATATTGTAACGATTTCAGTACCGAATTCGAGAACGGATTGCCCTGTCGAAAAAACGGTTGTCGTTGGTTCTGACAATGCTTTGAATACAACTTTTTTCATCAACAAACAACCTGTTTGCGGTCAACCAAATGGCGATGTCTCTTTGACGACAACAGGTGGTTCGGGTCAATACACGTATTCATGGGGTGAAGGCAACCGTCGCTTCGTTTTAACGGCAGGTCAGCATACCGTAACAGCAACAGATTTGGTCACAGGCTGTCAAACAACAGTAACTTTTGTCTTAAACAACCTCGCTGTTGATGCGACGATTGTAATGGACACGGTTACTTCTGTTACGTGCAACGGCATGAGCGACGGACGTATCAACTACCGTTTGACTGCTTTTGGCAGCAATTTCGTTCAACCTGCAACGATTGATATTCGTGACGGTCAAGGACGTTTGTACGCAAACGGCTCTTTGGCGGCGGGTAGTTATATGTTGACAGTCAAAGATGCAGGAGGATGTATAGCGGTTCAAAAAACGTTTACAGTCATTCAACCGACTGTTTTGATCACTACTTATGTGAAAACAAATCAAACGTGTGATTCATTGGGAACGATTAATTTAAACGTTGCAGGTGGCAACGGTGGTTATAAATTCAATTGGTCTGACTTACAAAATCAAGTAAATCAACCTAAAAACAGAGATAATTTAGCAGCAGCGTTCTATTCCGTCACTGTTACAGATGCGGCGGGTTGTACGGCAAATGTGAAAAATATTCAAGTCAAAGACTCATGTTTGTGTCGTCCACCAGTCATTGATTCAGTGGCAACGATTGCAGCGCGTTGCGGCATCAACAACGGTACAGCGACGATTTTACTGAGGGGGGGCGACGAGAGCAAATATTCATACAGTTGGTCTCCTGCGGTCGGTACGCCAAATGCAGTGGGCAACAGCCGTTCAGGTTTGACGAGTGGCATCTACACAGTCTTTATCCGCTTGCGGACAAATGCAACATGTTTTGCAAGTGTTAACGTGGCATTAGGCAGTATCGAAGGTCCGAAAAACACGACT
Source organism: Saprospiraceae bacterium (assembly GCA_043772905.1). Lineage (GTDB taxonomy): Bacteria > Bacteroidota > Bacteroidia > Chitinophagales > Saprospiraceae > JAAFJT01. The sequence goes on from JAYVFS010000080.1 coordinate 3,938, forward strand.
TATACATCAACACCAGCAACTTGCGAACGCGCAAACGGCTCAATAACATTGCGCTCAAATGATGTGGTTGACTATATGTGGATATTTGACAACAGCACAGCAGCAACACGTTCTGATTTGGCAGCAGGTTATTATCAAGTTCAAGTCACGAAACGTGATGCGCCTGAATGTCCAACGGTTATCAATGTAAAGGTTGAAAAAGCGAATACATTGACAGCCAATGCAACGATTACACGCAAAGCAACTTGCGGTCAATCAAACGGTGCAGCGACGATAAATGTAACGGGTGGCTCTAATAATTACACATATAGTTGGGGTACAACGGCGACTAAAACCGACCTTGCGGCGCGTATTTATGCCGTAACTGTTACCGATAATGAGGCGGGTTGTAAAGCAACAACAACATTCACAGTTGGAAACGAAGCAACGGGTAGTTCAGTCATAACTATTGCAGAATCAATTGTTTATGTCAATTGTTTCGGTGATAAAAACGGTCGTATCAACTACAACGTCACGTCTTCAACAGGCTATACACAACCGCCAACGGTCAGTATCACAGATGCACAAGGTCAGGTTTATGAAAACGGCAGTTTGCCAAAAGGCAGCTATTGTATCCTTGTCCGTGACATAAACAATTGTTTGACGGCTTCACAATGTTTTGAAGTTCGTGAGCCACTTAAATTACAAGCAACGGCTACGAAAGTTAATAAAACGTGTGCCATCGGTGGCAGCATCAGTCTTGCGGCAACGGGCGGCAGTGGCAGCTACATCGCAACATGGTCAGATTTGACAGGTTTCAACCAACCGTTAACACGTAATAACCTCAATGCAGGGACTTACAGAGTGACGATTTCAGATGTTAAAGGTTGTTCAGCCATCATTGATACCATCAATGTCAAAGACGAATGTATTACGCCAACGTGTTCATTGTCAAGCAGTTATGAAGCCCAAAACCGTACTTGTACTGAGGGGGGTAAAATCACTGTTCGTACAGTCGGTGGCACGTTACCTTATACTTTCGATTGGTTCGATTTAGCGGGTGCAAACAACGGTCAGAACCGTTTTGACCTCGCTGCGGGTTCTTATTCAGTCATCATTACCGATGCGGCGAATTGTAAGGATACGCTTAAAAATATCATTATCAAGAAGTTATGTCCTGATACAAATACTTATATCTGTACGCCGCCAACCTTAGCCAATTCGACGGTTAATCCAACACGTTGTGGTTTGGCAGTGGGTTCTATTTCTTTAAATGTTGTGGGCAATGTCGTTTTCAAATGGTCGCCAAACGTTTCTAATTCAAATGTGGCTTCGGGTCTAAATGCGGGCAGCTATCATGTGAAAATGGCAAACGCAAGCGATACAACATGTTATATTGAAAAAGATTTTATCATACAAAATCAAAACGGTGTAACAATTGGTGAACCGTCCATAACGCCAGCAACTTGTGGCGCATCAAACGGCAAAGTGATATTCCCGAATACAGGACACGTATTAAGTTATGTTTGGTCGGACAGAGGCAACGGCAGCACACGTTCAGATTTGGCAAAAGGTCGCTACACCGTAACCGTAACAGACCCAACAGGAACAGTTTGCGAGCAAATAACAACGGTTGAAGTCGGTGGCACGTCAACATTGACAGCAAGTTCTGTTGTTGAAAAACGCGCAACGTGCGCTCAATCAAACGGTCAAGCGCGCATCATAACTAACGGAGGTTCAAGTAGTTATACATATAGTTGGGGCAGTTCTGCAACCCGTTCAGACCTTGCAGCAGGCACATTAAACGTCACTGTCACTGACAATACAACAGGTTGTACGGCGGTTGTTGCGGTCAATATGACCAATGAAACAGTTGGACAAGCGACGCTTGCGATGCCTTCCACAACGGTTTATGTCTCTTGTGCGGGCAACAAAGACGGTTCAATTGCTTACGAATTGAGCTATTCAGCAGGTTTTGCACTGCCTTCAAGAGTTGAAATTAGAACAACAAATGGTGGTCTGGCTAAAAATGACAGCTTGACAGCAGGACGTTATATCCTCAATGTTTTTGATGCCAACAACTGTTTGGCTGTTACCCAAAACTTTGAAGTTCGTGAACCGCAACCTTTTGCAGTAGCAACAACAGTTCTTTCTGCAACTTGTACAACTCGTGGTTCTATAAACCTCGAAGTAGGTGGAGGTTCAGGTGTTTATCGCTTCAATTGGTCAGATTTGGTAGGTCAAACCAACCAACCACAGCAGCGTACAAACCTTGTTTCAGGCAATTATGGCGTAACAATTTCGGATTCTCGTGGCTGTAATATGGTGTTAAACAACCTTATTGTTGGAAAAGACAGCGCAAACTGCAACATTTGCCCACGTCTCGCAACGACAACGGCAGCCAATAAGACATGTACTGAGGGGGGCAAAATCACGGTTTCAACCATCGGTGGTACAGCACCTTATACATTCGATTGGTTAGATGTGACAGGTACGAACAATCCGCAAAATAGAACAGATTTAACAGAAGGTACTTATAGTGTTGTGGTCATTGATGCAAGAAATTGTAAAGATACCATCAGCAATATCAAAATTATAAACGACTGTATTTCAACGACTTGTAATATTGTGGCAACTGCAACACCTCAAAACAAGTCTTGTACTGAGGGGGGTAAAATTACACTCAATGTAGCGGGTGGCAGTGCGCCTTACACCTATAATTGGGCAGATTTGACAGGTTCAAGCAACACCCAAAGCCGCACAGCTTTGACCGCAGGAACTTACGCAGTTACAATCACAGACGCACGTAATTGTACTTTCAAAATTGACAATATTCTTGTTAAAGATGATTGTCCAATTCCAACATGTACGCTTTTGGCAAATGCCACGGCAACGCCTAAAACGTGTGAACAAGGCGGTACAATTGCGGTCAATATCAACGGTGGCAAGACACCTTATACATTCCAATGGGGCGATGTGCCAGGCGTAAACAGCATACAATATCGTGCGAGCATGTCACCAGGCACTTATGTCGTAACGGTTTATGATGCACAAGGCTGCAATGTGCCTGTTCCGTCCATCATTGTTCGCAACGAAGAGACGAATTGCGGTACAATTTGTACGCTCAATGTCTCTGTAACGCCAACGATGAAGACGTGTACTGAGGGGGGCAAAATTGATGTTCAAATCACAGGTGGCACAGCACCTTACCGTTGCAATTGGAGTGACTTAATCGGCAGCGACCATCCAGAAGACCGCACCAATTTGACAGCAGGAACATATTCAGTTATCGTCTTTGATGCTGCGGGTTGCCGTGATACAATTAACAATATTGTCATCGTAAATGATTGTGCAACAACAACTTGTACGCTTAAAGCGACTGTTTCAACATTGCCAAAAACATGTCAAACAAGTGGCTCAATAGCGGTCAATATCAACGCAGGTGTTGCACCATATACCTACAAATGGTCAGATTTGACAGGTAGTGGACAACCGCAAAACCGTACAAATGTTGCAGCAGGAACATACCGTTTGACAATCAGCGATGCGTCAAATTGTGATACAATTGTTCAAAACATCATTGTAAAAGACGAAGCGGTTAATTGTGGTGGTACAACGACTTGTACGTTAAAAGCAGCAGTTTCAGCAACGCCAAAAACATGTCAAACAAGCGGCTCAATAACCGTCAATATCAACGCAGGTGTTGCACCATATACATACAAATGGTCAGATTTGACAGGTAGCGGACAACCGCAAAACCGTACAAATGTCGCAGCAGGAACATACCGTTTGACAATCAGCGATGCGTCAAGTTGTGATACAATTGTTCAAAATATCATTGTAAAAGATGAAGCGGTTAATTGTGGTGACAGAACTTGTACACTTGTCGCATCTGTAATACCTCAAAACAAGTCTTGTACTGAGGGGGGTAAAATTACGCTCACAACGGTTGGCGGCACAGCACCTTTCACTTACGATTGGCTTGATTTGGCAGGAACAAATGACGTTCAAAACCGCACTGATTTAGCGGCAGGAACTTATACCGTTATTGTAAAAGACAATAATGGTTGTAGAGATACAGTTGAAAAAATTGTGATTGTAAATAATTGTACGACAACGACTTGTACGCTTAAAGCAACGGTTTCGGCTTCGCCAAAAACATGTCAAAACTTAGGCAGCATTGCATTAACAATAAATGGTGCAACGATACCTTATACATACCGTTGGTCAGATTTGACAGGCACAAGCCAACCACGAGACAGAGCTGATTTGCCGTCTGGCACTTACCATGTAACCGTTTCAGATGGTAGCGGTTGTGATACAATTTTAACAAATATTGTTGTTAAAGATGAAGCTACTAACTGTGGAGGCACAGCGACTTGCAACTTGTCTGTTTCAGTTGTTCCGACATCAAGAACTTGTCAAACAGGCGGCTCAATTGTCGTCAATGCGACAGGTGGCACAACGCCTTTGACATTCAAATGGTCTGATTTGAGTACAACGACACAACTGCAAAACCGTACAGATTTAGCGGCTGGCACATACCGTTTGACGGTAACGGATTCAAGAAATTGTGATACCGTTATTCAAAACATCATTATCAAAGATGATTGTCCGACAACGACTTGTACCCTTGATGCGAATTTTGCAACGACGAATAAGACGTGTACTGAGGGGGGCAAAATTACGATTACAACGATAGGCGGTACAGCACCGTTCACTTACGATTGGCTGGATTTGGCAGGAACGGGTGATGTTCAAAACCGTACAGATTTATCGGTTGGCACTTTCACCGTTATCGTTAAAGACAGTAGAGGTTGTACCGATACATTGAAAAACATAACGATTGTAAATAATTGTATTTCAAATAATTGTACGCTTTCAACTTCTGTTTCGCCCTCGGCTAAGACTTGTACTGAGGGGGGCAAAATAACGGTCAATGTCAACCGTGGCACAGCACCTTATACATACAAATGGTCAGATTTGACGGGTATTGCACAAGTTCAAAACCGTACTAATTTGCCGTCAGGCACATATAGATTGACGGTTTCTGATGCGCGTGGTTGTGATACAATTATTCAAAACATTATTGTTAAAAATGAAGCAATAAATTGTGGTGGTACGACTTGTTCATTGACCGCAACGGTGTCGGCTGCGCCTAAAACGTGCAACACATTGGGTTCTTTGGCGGTCAATGTGGCGGGTGGTCAAACGCCTTATACATACCGTTGGGCAGATTTGACGGGCAATACGCAACCGCAATCACGCACAAGTTTAGCGGCAGGCACTTATCGCTTAACTGTAACAGACGGACGTGGTTGTGATACTATTTTCCAAAACCTTGTGGTCAAAGATGAAGCGGTAAATTGCTTGACATGTCGCATCGTTGCATCGGCTTCGACAATTGCAAAAACGTGTACTTCAAACGGTTCTGTCAACATAACAATTAGTAGTGATGCATTTCCTTATACTTTCAAATGGTCGGATTTGTCGGGAACGGTTCAACCGCAAAACAGAATAGGTTTAGCGGCAGCCACATATCGTTTGACGATTACAGACAAAAACGGTTGTGATACCATTCTTCAAAACATCATAATCAAAGACGAAGCGGTGAATTGCGGCAGCGTAGCTTGCACGGTTGTCGCCACCGCAACGCCTAAAAACACGACTTGTACTGAGGGGGGCAGAATCGCTGTTAATGTCAGAGGTGGCATCGAACCTTATCGCTTCGATTGGTTGGATATGGGAGGTACGGAAAATCCGCAAAACCGCATAGATTTGGTTTCTGGTTTTTACACTGTCATCATTACAGATGGACGGAATTGCAGAGATACATTACGGGATATTTATATCGCGAATGATTGTTTTCCAGCAGTTTGTACGCCACCAAACATTGATAATATGGTTGTGATGAACACGACTTGTGGTGCTTCAAATGGCTCAATAACGATAGCAGCTGCGCCAAATATGGTCTATAATTGGTCGCCAAATGTGTCGTCGTCGAACATTGCGAAGAACCTTGCGGCAGGTGTTTACTATGTCCGTGTGGCAAGTATTGACAGAGCAACATGTTTTGCAGAAAAAGAAATCGTCATCAATAATGCCGATGGTACTTATGTCGCTCCGCCTGTTGTTCGTCCTGCAACGTGCAGCGCATCGAATGGCTTAGTTCGGTTTGTAAACCCGAATTTGCAATACATTTGGGGCGATGGTACAATTGCTGCCGAACGGTCAAATTTAGCGGCAGGTCACTATTCGGTCATCGTTAAAGACCCTGTTGTGCCGACTTGTTCAAACATTGTTATGGTTGATGTAACGAGTGAAAACAGTAGCATTGCAGCAATAACTAACATCACTCGTAAAGCAACTTGTGGCGGTTCAAATGGCTCTGCAACGATAACCGTAACGGGTGGTTCGGGTAATTATACATACAGTTGGGGTGCAAGTGTGAGCAGAAATGATTTACAATCAGGCGTTTATGATGTAACTGTTATTGACAATGTAACAGGTTGTAGAGCATTTGCAACCGTCAATATGAGTGAAGAAACGACGACAGATGCCTCCATTTTGATTGACAATAAAGTTGTTTATACGAAGTGCGTAGGCGAGTCAAATGCACGTGTTATATTCACTGTTTCACCTTCAAGTGTAACAACATTGATTAAAAACAGCAGTAGGGTAGCGGTTGAAAACGGCACGTTAGGAGTTGGAAAATATACGATTGAAGCCCGTGACGCAAGCGGTTGTGTGGCAGCAATTTCAGGTTTTGAGGTTAAAAATCCTACGTTTATTCAAGCCACTGTTTCAGCTATGCCTAAAAAATGTAGCGCAAATGGCTCAATCAATGTAACGGCAACAGGTGGCACAGGTACTTTGACATATCGTTGGAACGATGGCGAAACTTTGGCAAGTCGCACGAATGTTGTACCAAACACCTATTGGTTGACGATTACAGATGCCAGTGGCTGTTCGGTTGTCTTGTCCGATATAGTTGTCAAAGACGAAGCGGTGAATTGTGGCAATGGTTCAACGTGTCGTGTGATTGCCGTTTCGACGGTCAAAAATGCGAATTGTACTGAGGGGGGTAAAATTGAAATTTCTGCAACAGGTGGACATGCGCCTTACACTTACGATTGGCGCGACATCGCCGGAACGGACAATTTCCAAACCCGCACGCAGTTGGATTCAGGTAGATACACGGTGATTGTTCGTGATTCAATGGGTTGCAGCGATACTTTGAGGGATATTATTATCAGAAATACATGTTATCCTTACGATACATGTCCAACGGTTTATGACGGCTCACGTTTATTATATGTCAATGATTGCGGCGACAAAGCGGCGGTTTGTACCAATTTAGATTTCAGAGCTTTTGAACGTTATCAAGTTTTGGATAATGGTCGTGAAATCAAATTTGAAGCAGATGGTTGTAGTCAAGACACTTTATACTCATATTCTTATTTCTCCATGCTTCGTCTGTATCCAAATGGTCCTTGGACACTCGATGCTTGGAAAGTCAATGGACGCAGTTATTCTGCTAAAATAGCGAATTTGGCTGTCTTGGTGGATTCCATGAATCGTTGGGATATTAGTGGAAATTGGAAACTTGAACCTCAAACGCAACGGGTAAGTGGTGGTGACAATCGCAACACTTACGGCACAATGACTTGGAGCAAAGAATCACGCATCATAGCGACGATGAACCCGAATCGTTTTTATGTGCCTAATCAATTGAATGTACGTTTGCCTGTTGGTACGCATATTTTGGAATTCAGAGATACCATCAATGGTTGCCACGATTCTTTAAAAGTGGTTGTGAGTTGCCGTCCGCCAACGCCGATGACGCATAATAGTCGCATTGATACAAGTTTATATGTGTCTCAATCGGGTACAGTTTGTCTGCCGTTCAATGTGTCACCAACTGAAACTGTTTTGACAAATGTGTGCAGCAGCAACTACCAAGGTTTTGCGGGTTATGCGATTGATGATAGAACGGATTGTATCAATTTGTTAGGTGTTCGGGTAGGACGTGATTCATTGTGCATCCGCCGTTGTTATGCAAATGGCTTGTGTGATACGACGACAATTGTCATTACTGTTAAGGCTTATCCAACGCCAAGTGATACAAGTTGCGTGAATATTACACCTGAATCGGTCAATTTGACAACGGTTTGCGGCACATCAGCGTCATTCTGTACCAATTTACATGGCGCAGATACCGCATCATACCGCATCACGCTTGACGGAAGACCTTACACAGGCGGCTACGGCACTTGCTCAAATGATACATTGATTTCATACACATATTTCAGTTTGTTTATGACAAATCCTTATGGCCCATGGTCATTGGAGTCGTGGCGAGTCGGTAACAAAACGTTTAGTGGTCAAATTCCAAATATTCACGCCCTTGTAGATTCTATGAATCGTTGGGATAACGGTGGACATTGGGCGTTGGAACAAACAACTTTTGCCATCAAAGGCGGTGTTACAGGACGTGATTACGGTCAAATGTCATGGTCTAAAAATGGTACAAAAGTCGCTGAATTCAGACCTAACTTTACTTACAGCAGCCGTTCATTGAGTTTGAATGTCGAAACAGGTCGCCACGTATTCATATTCACGAATTTACTGAGGGGGTGTTCAGATACGATAGTTGCAAATGTCACTTGTCGTCCAATTCAAGTTATTGAACACATACCAACAGTTTATGTGGACACAACAGTTTTGGTTGGCAAAACATCAGATTATTGTTTACCAAAAACCAATAGAGCGACAAGTGCTGAAACGACTGTAACAACTATTTGCACACCAAACGGCAAAATATCGACAACGATAAATGACCAAACGGACTGCATTTTACTGAGGGGTCAAAGTGTCGGCTTCGATACGGTTTGTTTGTTGCGTTGCGACCCAGCAGGTGTTTGTGATACCACTATAATACGTGTTAAAGTTGTGAAACCAACCCAACAGACATTCAAAACAGTTGTTCAGAATGTTGAAGTTGGCAAAGATTCAACGTATTGCGTTGACCGTAGTTTGATGGTTGGTACACGTTTGACTTTGAAAAATGCTTGCGAACCAAATGCCGTTGATCATGTCAATTTTATCGTTAATAGCTTGTGTATCAATTACTTCGCTGATGAAATTGGCAGTGATACAGCGTGTTTGGTTCTGTGTGATGAGTTTAATAATTGCGATACGACACGTTTTATAGTCAATGTCAAAACACGTGGTTTGCGCTTATTACCGCCTATCGCAATGCCTGATAAAGTGACTTTGGCAACGCGTTCAAGTATAGAAATTGATGTGATGAAAAACGACTCAACACACAATATTGCCTCTCATGTTGAACTCGTTTCTCAACCGCAATTTGGCATGGCGATGGTCAATCCTGCAACAGGTATTGTCACATACAGAACGACCGCAAGTGATTGTGAGCCACGAGACAGCTTCAAATATGCTGTTGTCAACGGCGTAGGCTCGGATACAACGGTGGTAAGTATTGAAATACTTTGCGATGATGTGGTCGTCTTCTCTGGCTTCTCGCCTAATGACGACGGTAAAAATGATGCGTTTGCAATTGTTGGACTTGAAAAACATCAGGGTTCTAAGTTGTTGGTTTTCAATCGTTGGGGCAATCAAGTTTTTGATGCGACTGACTACAAAAATGATTGGAAAGGTACATACGATGATAAAGCATTGCCTGATGGCACTTATTTCTGGATATTGGATTTAGGTGGCGGCAAAACGATGTCGGGTTATGTGCAGATATTGCGATAATGTATAGTGGATAGTTGATAGTGTAAAATATTATCCACTATCAACTATCCACTAAAAAAAAGGCGGCTAAATGGTTGTATTGCAACTGTTTAGCCGTTTTTTTTATTTTATACTGAGGGGGTGTTGGTACAAAAAAATTTTGATAACAAATTTTGTTATTGATACATTTAGCTTAAATTTGTAGAAAATAATCTAAGAATGTTTTAAAAATTTTGATATGACAAAATCGTTGATTATAACTTTTGATGAAAAAGATGAGTCTGTGTTAATGACTTTTCTTAAAAAACTGAAAATAAAAACGGTGAATACGCAAAAAAAAGCTATTCAAGTTCGAATTCAACAGGCTATGCAATCTGGCTTATGGGATTCTTTTGATGAAGAAGAAAAAGAAGATTATGTCTTTGGTGCAATGATTATGGAAACTAATAGAGAACATACAGTAGATACAGAAAACTTTAAAAGAGAACTTAGAGCGCAAATTAACTCAATATGATTGTTATCATTACCGACGAATTTCGTAAATCTTTGAGAAAACTCAATAATAAGGAAGTCAATGAGCGTGTTTTAGAAGCCATTGAAAATATTGAAAATGCCCAAACTACAACGGATATTCGAGGATTAAAAAAGCTTAAAGGATTTCATACGGCGTATAGAATTCGTATAGGAGATTATAGCATTGGTTTACACATCTTAGGCGATACAGTTCATTTCAATCGTGTTGCAAACCGAAAAAATATATACGATGAGTTTCCATAGAAAATAGATACCCCCCCTCAGTACAAAAGCCTTTTGCAACTTGCAAAAGGCTTTTGTACTGAGGGGGGTATCTTCTCATAAATTTTTATCAACTTTACAGCAAAAAATAACAATAATGGAAAAATCGACATTACGCAGCCAAAATTGGTTTGGCAAAACTGGAAAAGACGGTTTTATTTACCGTGCTTGGATGAAAAATCAAGGGATTCCGAAAGACTTTTTTGAGGGGAAACCTGTCATTGGCATTTGCAATACGTGGTCGGAATTGACGCCTTGCAATGCCCATTTTCGCGATTTAGCGGAAGCCGTTAAAAAAGGCGTGTTAGAAGCTGGCGGTTTTCCAGTCGAGTTTCCTGTCATGTCTTTGGGCGAAACGTTGATTAAACCGACTGCCATGTTGTACCGCAATTTGGCGAGTATGGACGTTGAGGAATCTATTCGTGCCAATCCGATTGACGGTGTAGTCCTGTTATGTGGTTGTGATAAAACAACGCCTTCGCTCGTTATGGGTGCGTGTAGTGTGGACATTCCGACAATCGTTGTTTCAGGCGGTCCGATGCTCAAAGGGCATTGGAAAGGTAAAGATATTGGCACTTCAGATGTGTGGCGGTTCGATGTGGCGCATAAATTAGGTGAAATTACTCAAGCCGAATTTGTCGAAGCGGAGGCGTGTATGGCACGGACACAAGGACATTGCGCGGTCATGGGCACAGCTTCGACGATGGCGACGATGGTTGAAGCATTGGGTTTGTCTTTGCCAAACAATGCCTCGATTCCTGCGGCAGATGCACGGCGTAAAGTCATTTCTCAATTGTCAGGTCGGCGCATTGTTGATATGGTTAAGGAGGATTTAAAACTCTCAAAAGTTTTGACCCGTGAGGCTTTTGAAAATGCGATTATGGTCAATGCAGCGATTGGTGGTTCTACCAATTTTGTGATTCATCTTTTGGCAATCGCAGGGCGTATGGGTGTGGATTTGACGATTGACGATTTTGATAAATGGTCGCAAAACATACCGCTTTTAGCCAATATTCAACCTTCTGGTATGCATTTTATGGAGGATTTGTACTATGCGGGTGGTTTACCTGCGGTCATAAAAGAGATGAAAGGCATTTTGCACAACGATGTTATAACCGTTACAGGAAAAACGATGGGCGAAATTTGTGCCGATGCAGTGGCTTATAATTCGGACATTATTGCTACAATGGATACGCCTTTTAAACCTGAATCGGGCATCGTAGTGGTGAGGGGCAACCTTGCGCCAAATGGTGCGGTGTTGAAACCTTCGGCGGCAAGTCCTGAATTGTTGACGTATAAAGGACAAGCGGTTGTGTTCGAAACAATTGAAGATTATCATGCACGTATCGAAGACCCTGATTTGGAAATTGACGAAAAGAGTATCATGGTTTTGAAAAACGTCGGTCCAAAAGGTTATCCAGGCATGGCAGAAGTTGGAAATATGGCTTTGCCTAAAAAATTATTGCTCAAAGGTGTAACAGATTTGGTGCGTATTTCTGATGGACGTATGAGTGGAACGGGTTTCGGAACAGTCGTTTTACACGTTTCTCCCGAAGCGGCGGATGGTGGTAATTTGGCTTTGGTGAAAAATGGGGATTGGATTGAGTTAGATGTGCCCAAACGCAGTTTGGTGTTGCATGTTTCTGATGAGGAATTAGCGGAACGTCGTAAAGATTGGCAACCGTTTGATTTGAAATTGAATCGGGGTTATGCGCATTTGTATGTGAATAATGTTGAACAAGCGCATTTAGGAGCTGATTTCGGTTTTTTACGCGGCGGTTCTGGAAGTATTGTAACACGGGATTCGCATTGATAAAGCGTTGAAAATCAATGAAATACTGAGGGGTATAATTTTTAAACAAAAATTCATTTTTAACATAAAAAACAATCAAAATCATGCAAATCAAAAGAAACGCAACTGCCGTTTGGAACGGTTCAGGCAAAGATGGTACAGGGCAATTAACCACCCAAAGTGGTGTTTTAAATGAGGCGCAATATGGCTTCAAGTCTCGTTTTGCCGATGGTATCGGTACAAATCCAGAAGAGTTAATCGCGGCTGCACATTCAGGCTGTTTCTCTATGAAATTGGCGTTCAATCTACAAGAAGCAGGTTTGACGGCTGAGGAAATCCAAACAACGGCAGTGGTTATCTTGGAAGATGGCGCCATCAACCAAATTGATATGACCACATCTGTAAAAGCAGAGGGCTTGACAGCTGAAAAGTTGGATGAATTAGCAACACATGCTAAGGAGAATTGTCCGATTTCAAAATCATTAAAAGCAAATATCTCTTTGACTATCAATTTGTTATAAGAAATAAATAGGGTTAATGAAGGCGTGGTGTAAAATCATGCCTTCATTTTTTTTATATCCCCCCCCTCAGTATTTTTTTGTAAAATCCCATCAATGGCAAATCCCAATCCTACTCCTATTATATAACACACCAAATCAGTCCATAAAAAACCTGATCCTAAAACGAGTGCGCCTATCGTCGTCGCTCTGACGGCATTTATCCAATCTGCTTGATAAAGTTGTGAAAATTCGATAACAAAACACCACGTTATTGTCATTATAGCATTGTTGAAAAGCGTTTTACGAATAAATAAAAATCGGAAAATGAAGTAAAACATCGTTGCCCAAAGGACATCACCTAAGTAAAGAAAAACCCATGAACTTGGTGTGGAAAACTTGCGTGAAGCCAGCCCTACAATCATAATGATACCTACTAGGGGTATGTACAAGTTTCTTTTTGTCATGTTGTTTTATATTTAATTTCGGAATTTTGGGTAGGCTTTTTTTTTGTTTGTTCCCTTACTTGCTCTTAATCGCCAATCGTTTTGCAAGTAAAGTACGGTTACTTTTGGAAACAGGTGCGTCTAATATAAAATGCTTCAAATCGAAATGCTTGGAATGGCAGCAGATATTCCACAAATAGTTTTAATTTAGCCACTTGATTATCAATCGTTTAGAAATTGGATAATCGAATGGATTGATTTTAATTATTTACATAAATTAAGTGGTATATAGGTTATGAAATATGATTCGATGCACGATTCAGAATTAATTGAAAAGATTAATGCTTCGGGTGAATCCTTTTGGTTTGGCATTTTGTATGACAGGCATGAAAAACTTGTTTACAACAAATGTTTGAGTATGCTCAAAAACCAAACCGATGCGGAAGACTTAACGCATGATATTTTTATTAAAGTATTTGTGAGCCTTAAACAGTTTAAAGGAGCGTCGCAATTTAAAACATGGCTTTTCTCAATCACCTACAATTTTTGCATTTCCTTTTTGCGTAAGAAAAAAACGTTGCCCATTACTGCGGAAGAAAATGTGCCTGATTCGGCTGATGAAACGGCTCTTGAGATAGAAGACAAGGCATTTTTAAACTTAAAAATTGAGCTTTTGAGATGGGCATTAGAAGAAATTAAGCCCGATGAAAAAGCAATTTTGTTTATGAAATATCAAGACGATATGAGCCTTAAAGACATAAGCGAAGCCTTAGAACTCACGGAAAGTGCCGTAAAAATGCGCCTAAAAAGGGCGAAGGAAAAAGTAGCGTTATTATGTAAAAATAATAAAATTCAAGAATCATGACAGAAGAAACAAATCCATTCAAAGACATGGAGTCCAACGAGGACGCACCCAAACACTTGAAAGAAAAAGTAATGAGAGATGTCAATTATCTAAAATTCATGACAGATGTTGCCGATTTGTTTTCTTTTAAATATGCTGAAACGGTTCAAACATTGTTTCAAACAGAGGTAGGAAAAGAAGAAGGTAAAAAATTACAATAGTTACGTGTCAATAAAAACGCTCCTTTTTGTCATTCTGAACGAAGTGAAAGAATCTGAATCATTTAAGATTCTTTCACTTCGTTCAGAATGACAAAAAAAAATATTTGAACAAGACTAATTTTTAAATAATTAAAAAATAACATAATGGATAGGTTTACAACCGTAGGACAAAATTTTTGGGATTCATTGAATGTTATGTGGCAAAAAGTATTTGAAACAGTGCCAAACATTCTGATTTCGTTGCTCATCATGTTGATTGGTTGGTTGGTCGCAAGGAGCTTGTCTTTTTTGGTTTTTAAAGCTATTCAGTTGAGTAAATTAGAACAATTTACAAGTAAAGCGATTGGTAGAGATGTTTCTGAAAAAACAGAAAATGGTGTGAATTTGGCACAAATTGTCAAGAAAATCGTCTATTGGACGGTCATTTTGTTGTTTGCCGTTTTTGCTTCTGAAACGCTCGGTTGGGTCGTTGTGACCCAGGAATTGGGCAATTTGTTGACTTATTTGCCTAAATTATTTAGTGCAGTGGTCATTTTCATCATTGGACTTTACATAGCAGGATTTATTCGTCAAGCCATCAGTACGGGCATCAATTCGCTTCGTTTGCAGGCTTCGGGCGTTGTCAGTACGGCAGCGTATTATTTAATTATGATACTTGTGACCATTACGGCACTCAATCAAGCGGGGATAGATACGGGCGCAATTACGACAAATTTTATTGTTATAATTGGCTCCTTGTTTTTAGCCTTCGCATTGGCTTTTGGCTTGGGCGCAAAAGATATTTTGGGCAATATGGTGGCGAGTTTATATGCAAAAAAAACCTTCCATTCTGGTCAAGTCATAAAAATAAACGGTGTTGAAGGTACGATTGAAAAGATTGATTCTGTCAATCTCATTCTCAATATAGGTGAACGTCGTGTACCAATGCCTGTGAAAAAATTAGTTGAAGAAACAGTTGAAATAATAAGCGAATAACACAATAACACCGATGAATTAGTAACTCAAAACGGCTTCTAACAAAGAAATAAATTCAATCACTCAAATTTACATTTAGGGGTCTTGCCTATGGCGGGATTAGAAATGTATTGTTATTAAGTAACCTTTAAGGTATTTTACAAAATAAAATTATGAAAAAATTATTAATGATGATGCTTATCATGGCTTTTGGTAGCTCTATGATGGCTCAAATGCAGACAGTTCAGTTAAATAGTAAAAAATTACAGTTTGATGATGGTCGGCAGCTTCCCGCCGAAAAAGCTTTTATCGTAACAAGTGAAGCAGACCCCTCAGTAGGTTTGGTCAAAATGCAGATTTCAAACAACGGTTTTGAAAAAAATAAGCCTTTGTATGAAGCACATTGGCGTAGAAAGGACAATGACAAAGGCTCGATTGCCATTTTGCCGAATCACTATAAGTTGAGAAATGGCAAAAACTACGATTTTAAGTTCGTTTATTACAGAAAAGTAACCGAAACGGAGCGTCAACAGATTAAAACAATGCTTGAAAGTACTGCTCATACTTTGTTGCAAGGCAATATTGTTCAAGACGAGAAAAGGTATAAATTTCTCATAAGTCCTGCCGATGTTTTCACGTCATTAAATGGCATTATTGAGGACGGCATGGTGAATTATGAAACGAAATTGGGTACAATTAGCCCTAATTTTTCAGGCGTTATGGAAAATATGTTGCGTACAATGTCTAAAACAAAAATGGATTTAGACACTGCGGGCATGATGAAAAATGACCTTATGACGGCTTTGTTGAATCAAGCAGACAACGAAATCGAAATGTTAACTAACAATCACACTTATGTTGTTGACGACAATGTCATTGTTCCTGATTATCCTGTTGAAAAAACAAGGAATACGTTGGCTCTGAATATCGGTTACGGCGGCGTTTACGACAAGGGTAGTGCTTCAGATTTGAGCTACTTTTCGGGTACTTATGCCGGTGTGAGTTTTCC
Source organism: Saprospiraceae bacterium (assembly GCA_043772905.1). Taxonomy (GTDB): domain Bacteria; phylum Bacteroidota; class Bacteroidia; order Chitinophagales; family Saprospiraceae; genus JAAFJT01. Next base: position 20,234 of record JAYVFS010000080.1, read on the forward strand.
ATTGGGAAATAAGGCTTTTAGTAACCGTTTTTGGAACAGAACTTCGATTTCTGCGGGTGTTTTTCTCAACGATTTTTCGAGTTCCGATTCTATAAAAGTGTCTGGTCCAGTTGTGAAAAGACCTTTTTATGCAGCATTGGGTTACAGCATTTTTGATTATTTGAAGCTTCAAGTTGGGGCAACAGTTTTGGAAAAAACGAATAGTTTGACCGACAGTAAATCTGTGTCAGTGCATCCGTTTGTTGGTTTGAGTTTTGAATTAAACTTGTGGTTGGGCGTAGGTAAAAAATAAATAGAAAAAATGAAAAGTATATATAAAAGTTTGTGGTCGTTGATGTTATGTGTTTTGTTTATTGTAACAGCACATGCACAGTCGGCACAAAAATATGATAATAGTTTGAGATTGCAGTACGGTTTGTACCAATACAACAAGAATCAAAATGGTTTTTTGAACAGCGATTCTAAGAATTTCCAAAGTTTGGGATTGACCTATCGGCATCAAATCAATCGGGTTTCGGGCTTGAATATCACAGGTCGGTACTACGAATGGGATTTGAATAGTGGTGACAAACTCAAAACGTATGCGGCACAAGCCATGTGGGTTTTGCACGCCAAAAGGGTCGGCAGAAGCTGGCGTATGAATCGTTTTACGCCTTACGCAGGTGTCGGTTTGGGTTTTGAAAAGCATAATTTACGTTATGGATCGGATGCCGATTCGTCGTTTACGAATTTGTATATTCCGCTTGAAGTGGGTATTATTTACAATATTTCGTCACGGTTGTCATTGGGTATTTTTGGTGAATACAAAATTGCAGCGGCGGCAGATTTGAAGAAATTGGCGAAAACACCTGATGGAAAATTGGACATTGTCAACACGGCGGGTGTGTCGTTGGCATGGCATTTTGGTCAAAAAAAGAAGGACATAAATGCGCCTATTATTTATACAAATCCGCTTTTTACGCCTAAGAAGGTTCAAAAAGTTGTTACGAATCAACCTCAAATAGGCGTTGAAATTGTTGAAGAAAATGACGTAGTGACAAGTCCTCAAAACAACGTTGAAAAGGTTGAAATACTGAGGGGGGGTAATGAGATAGAAAAGGAAATTATTGTTTTGGATAAAAACGGAAATGAAGTCATTGAAAAAATCATTGAGATTGAAAATGAAGACATTACGCAAAACGAAGTTGTCATTAAGAAGAAAAATTCGCCCGATGTCATTACAAAAACGGTAACGGTTGAAATACTGAGGGGGGCAAAAGATACGATTACAACGACGACCGTAACGGAACAAGGCAATACAAAAACGATTGAAAAAACAATTGAAATTAAGGAAAAAGGTGCAACAGATAATGTAACGATTATCCAAAAAGCGGCTTCGCCTAATAAAACAGGTAAGATTGAAAAGACCACAATAATTAGAGGGGTAAAAGACAGCACACAAGTGATGGTTGTTGTTAATGACAGCCTTAGAACGGTTGAAGAAATTGTTGAGATTGTTGAAATTGATACGACTCAAAAAGTTGGTCTTAAAACTTTATCTAAAATTGATACAGTCAAAAAAGTGATCGTTATACAAAAGCCAAAAGTTGTAGTTGACCGCACTAAAAAAGTGATTGTTGTCGGAAAAGACAGTATGAAAGTGGTGCGTGATACAGTTATTCAAATAATTGTAAAAGACACGACGAATAAAGTAGGTGTCAAAACACAACCTAAAATAGATACAGTTAAAAAGGTAATTGTTATACAAAAGCCAAAAATTGTTGTTGATAGCACTAAAAAAGTAATTGTTGTTCCAAAAGACAGCATAAAAACGGTGCGTGATACGATTCGCAAGACGGGTCTTATTAAGGAAACGAACAAACGTAAAGAGGATTCATTGATGGCGGTTATTCAAGAATTGAATAGCAATATTGAAGCAATGAAAACGCCTACCGATGTAAAAACTGTTAAACGTGATACAGTTGTTATTAAACCTATGGTTGCGGAATTGAATGATGAGCCTATTATCAAACAATTGAAAGAATCGCATAATAAAGTGAGCGAATTAGCGGAAAACAACTACAAAAGAGGTAGTTTGAATGAAGAGGAATTGCAAAAAATTAAGGCAGAAACCGATGCGATTAAGAAAAGTATCAGCGATATTTCTAAAAAAGAAACGGTGCCTTCTGATGAATTAGGCAATCTTTACAAGACGATTGCGTCGCTTCAAGATGAGGTCGCAAAGAAAGACAAGGTGATTGTGAAGGAGAATAAAAACGCTGAAAAGGACATGAAGGATTTGCAATACAAGCTCGACAAAACAAAGCTCGAACTCGAATATGCAAAGCGTTATGCCGATAAAGCGGAAAATTCGTCGAACAATAACGATGAGGTGGTTGCGCAGATGTTGAAAAATCAAGAAAAACTGCAAGACCAATTGCGCGATGTTGAGAAGCAAAACAGTCGTTTGAAAGGTCAAGTTGAAACCATGATGACCCAAAAGTCGCTGTTCAACAGTCGCCTGTTGCTGCACCCAAAGATACAGTTTTGGAGCAATTGATGAAAAATCAAGCCTTGTTGCAAGAGAAATTGGCAGCGATGGAAAATCAAAACAATCAGTTGAAAGGCAATCTGGAAAAATTGGAGCAAAAGGATTCAATGGTCATTGTGCCTGTTCAAAAAGTGGCTGAACTTGCGCCGAAAGACCCTGCTTTGGCGCAATTATTGAAAAATCAAGCCCTTTTGCAAGAGAAATTGGATAAATTGGAAAGCCAAAACAATCAGTTGAAGGAAAAAATAACGCAGCCTGTACCACAAACGGTTGTTGTGCAAGCTCCGCCTCCGACGGTGGTTGTGACGGATAATATTTTTTATACCGTTCGGTTTGGAAACAATTCAACGACAGTTCAAAGTAAAGACATTGAAAATTTGAAATACGAATTGTCTAAAATCAACCCACAAGACGGAAAGATATTTATGCTTTCAGGTTTTGCAGACAAAAGCGGCAATGCGGCTTACAATATGAAATTGTCGAAACTAAGAGTTAAAGCTGTTAAAAACGAGTTCTTAAAATTTGGTATAAATGACGTAAATTTGGTTGAACGCTTTTTTGGCAGCGACAAAGCGTCTTCTGATGTCAATGAAAATGATAGAAAAGTTGTGATACGTATATTAAATTAATCAAACAGCAGACACGAATTACACGAATTTCAGGAATTTATTTTTACAATTCGTGAAATTTGTGTCTGTAATTAATATTCAAAAAATTAAAATTATGGCGAACGAAACTACATCTACGACGACTACTGAGGCTACTAAGAAAAAATCATTTGGGCAATTTGTGAAGAAATACCCTGTTTTTCTAACAGCTTTGCTTGGATTATTGGCAGTAACGGCTGTCTATTTTTGGAAAGATATGCAAGGACGCAATGAAAAAGCGGCAGTTGAAAAAATGGCAACGGCTCAAATTGAGCAAAATTTGCATGATATGTTGCGTCTGATGTCTAAGCCATTAATATGGAGTATTCGCTCTGAAATGTTGCGGGGCAATATTGAACAGGTGAATATTTTTACGACAGATTTGGTGAAAGAAAAGAATTTCCAATACATTCATTTGATTGACCCAAATGGCAATATCATTGTTTCTACAGATAAAAAACTGGAAGGACAATCGGGGATTGGTATGTTTGACAACGCTATTTTGCAAACCGATTCTGTTATGGTTTTCAATTCTGATAATAATATGTTGACGCTTGCTGCACCTGTTATGGGTTATGACAAGCGGTTGGCTACGGTCATCTTGAAGTATAAGCCTGCTAGATTTGTGTTGAATACGGACAATCCGTCTGCTGATGCGGGTGAAAAAAAGGAATAGCACCCCCTCAGTATAAAACGAGAAAAGCCAGAATAAATCATCATTCTGGCTTTGTCATATCAATATACTTTTTTTGTCATTCTGAACGAAGTGAAAGAATCTGAATTTAAAGAAAATAGAGATTCTTTCACTTCGTTCAGAATGACAAAAAATTCGTTATTCTTTGCGTGTTAATCAATGACTATTTTCTTAGAAACAGACTTCCCATCTGCTTGAATTTGAACATTATAATAGCCTTTTGACAAATGGGCGATGTTGATTTTACTTGTTTTTTCTGTTAATTGTTTTTTCAACAATATTCTACCGTTAAGGTCAGTCATTGTCATTTGCGCATTGGCAGCATCAGCAATGTCAATATTCAACACGTCTTTTGTTGGATTCGGAAACACGTTGACCGCAATCGTTTTATTCACTTCTTTACTGCTTGTTGTACCTTTGAACCGAACTGTTTTCGAGGTTTTCAAGACATTATCACCCGCAGTGCCACCGTTACCATTTGCCGCAAGGCTGACAAAATAGAAAGTGATGGGGCTTTTCGTCAATGTTGCGGGTGCTTTCCAAGTAAATGTCCATGTTACAGCACCAGCAGACAAAAGTTTAGGTGTTGATTGACGGACGTATTGTTTTCCACTCATTGTACCCACCGAACTGCCCGTACCACTCGTTAAAGTACCGCATTGAACATTGGTAGAATCAAGGCAGACAAGTTGAAAACCTGCACGAGGCGCGTTACTCGTATTGGTCAGTGTCAAAGTATAGCTTGTGTTAGCTATAACAGTATCGGGTACACCTGCTAAAGCAACTGTTCCTGTATATACGCCGCCACTGTGACAACCCGACTGTTGGCAGGTCGTTTCACCTGGTGCGCCTGTGTTGCCCAAAGGTGGGTCACTTGGGTCTTTAATGGTGCTGGAAAGTGAAAACCAAAGGATGACTAAACAAAAGGTGGCTTTTGTAGTGAACTTCATAAAAGTAAAATGATTTAGAAATGAATGAATGAAAAAATGAATGTTGAAGTGAGGTTTTGCCCCCCTCAGTACCTTATGCCTTAGTACGGTCGTTTTGAGTTTTCGGTTGCCGTGCAAACAAACAAAAAAAGCAGCAATGTTTTACACATCACTGCCTTCTTTGTTTAAATAAACGAGGTTCAGTTCTTAATAAATTTTGAGATTTCGGTTTTTGCACCATTTGTCAAGCGCACAAAATACATGCCTCTTGCCCAATTACCAACAGGGATTTTGAGCGATTCAATGCCTTTTTCACTTTGCTTTTTGTACAAAATACGTCCTTGTACGTCAACAACGTCAATATTTAAACTGGTTTCTACTTGTTCAGAAAACTCAATCGTTAAATCTGATTGTGTAGAAATGGGATTTGGATAAATTTTCACAGTATTGCCCTTGCCTTCCTTTTGTAATGAAACGATAGATGAATAAGTGGTTTTACCATCAAAATCAAATTGATTGAGACGATAGTAAGCTGTTTTTGTAAAGTTTTTATCTATAAATGAATACGTTTTTTGAGTGGATGAATTGCCATTACCTTTTACGAAACCGATGCTTGAAAAATGTAAACCATCTGTACTTTTTTCAACATCAAAGCCTGCGTTATTAAATTCAGTGGCTGTTTCCCAAGCCAAATGTGCATCGTTGTTCTGTACTTGTCCCTTAAAATAAGTCAATGTTACAGGAACAACTGACGGCGCAAAGATTGAGAAGGTTGAAAACGATTGCACCTCTTCGGCGAGCTTGGTAAAATAAGTACCCCAAGAAGTTGTTGGACCAGAAGAAGGTGACATGGGTTCCCAAATTGAACCGTTGTAGTGATACAGTTTACATTGATTCCGATTGGGCGTGAAGCTATTAGCTTCGTCCGAATTGTTCCATTGGACTAAAATATCTGCATCGAAATTGCCAGAAACACGTGTAATATCCCATTCTAAATTCACTCTTGAAAATTGAGAAGGTACAGTTATCGTTGAGGGATGTGCAGAAACACTAAAATCACCACCTAAAGCTGTAATAAATACGGGTGAATAGCTTTGTTCTGTACCAACAGGGAAAATCGTGTTAGTTGTCACGTTTTTGATTTTCAAAGTACCAACCTCTTGGTATAAATCGTGGGTAACGATATACGCCGTATTAGAAGGTGTCATTGGGGAGCGCTTAAGCGTCAATGTATTGTGATTTAAATCAAAACGTCCACGTGTGAGTATTAAATCACCCAATATTTCAATGTCTAATTTGATTTTAACCCGAGAGACATTATTGGAAATAACATCACCACTGAAGACAGCAGAAGACACGGGAATCCCATTTTCAGTATTAGGATTAATATTCTGTTGTGATGGACCGTTGAGTTCGATTCGACCTTCAATTTTACCATTGCTACCGATATTTATATCTTTTCCAATGCGTACCGTTTTGATTAGGTCAGGATTATAAAAAGTACCATTGTTGATATTGATAGCACCTTTAATATCTATATCTGTCATTTGTAATTTGACACTGTTAGACACGAAGTTCAATTCGATGCTTTGGAATGAAGGTGCTGTTGCTGCGTCAACGAAAAAGTTATTGTTGGTTATAGGTGCTATATAACCACCAAACGAAACGGAGGCATCGCCTGAAAAGTTTTTTTGCCCTTTGATGCAAGTTGTCGCTGCGTCAATATGCGGGTTTGTAATATATAAAGTGCCGCCTGTTGCCATAAAAGTCGTCGCGTTTGTAAAGTCAACCAAAGCCTTTCCAGCAGCCACACTACTGAGGGGGGTGCCCGTGTTACCGTTGACATGCATGAATCCAGAAGTCATATTGAACACAGAACCTGGATTAAACGTCAAATTTCCATTGAGAAAAAAGGAATTTTGATAACCACCGCCAATCGTTAAAGTACCATTGACCGTCATTTCCGAATTGCCGCCAGAACTGGGGTTGCCTAATGGATCTGGTGAACCAATCACAGCGCGGTTGTTGTAATAAGTTAAAGAACCATTGATTGTCAATGACTTACATATAGCGGTATAATTGCCGCCATTTGAAGAGATTGTTATGTCTGTACCGACTTCAATGATGACAATATCGTCACCACCGGGTACCATACCACTTTTCCATGTGGCGGGGTTGTTCCATTCGCCTGACTGATTGGATAAAATTGGTCCAGCAAAACAGGGTTGGAATGCGGTAATTATTGAAAATATGAAAGGAAGTAGAATTCTGTGCATGGTAATACGCTTTAATAGTTGATGAATATTAATAAATAATATTAGATTATTATGCAAAGGTAAAGGAAGTATTTCAAAATAGAAAGAGTTGAATATGTAAAAAGCATATTTTTTCATACAAACATGTTTTGTTCTTTGTTTTCCTAAAAATTACTGAGGGGGTTCTTTTTCAAATATTCTTTTGAAAAAACAGCTCATTTTGTTTACCTTTGCATGTTTTTTAAAAGGATTAAATTAATTAAGTTACTGAAAATCAATCGTTTATAATTATGTTCACCAGCCTAAGCGACCGCCTCGACTCCGCATTTAAAGTCATTTCAGGGAGTCATAAAATAACTGAACTCAATATTGCCACTGCTATTAAAGATATTCGTCGTGCACTCGTCGAAGCAGATGTCAATTATAAAATTGCAAAAGAATTTACAGATAAAATCAAAGATCGTGCGCTCGGCACTGAAAATGTCTTGAAAAACGTCAATCCAGGTCAGTTAATGATTAAAATCGTTAACGATGAATTGACCGATTTGATGGGCGGGCAAATCGCAGGTCTTAACCTTGGCGGCAAGCCAACGGTTATACTTATTGCAGGTCTGCAAGGCTCTGGTAAAACGACTTTTACAGGTAAGTTGGCGTTGTGGCTCAAAACCAAAAAGGGAAAACGTCCCATGGTCGTCGCTTGCGACGTGTATCGTCCTGCGGCGATTGACCAGTTGACTGTTTTGGCAGAAACGGTGAATGTGCCGATTTATAAAGAAATTGAAAACAAAAACCCTGTTCAAATCGCTTTAAACGCCATTGTTGAAGCAAAAAAACAAGGTTGTGATGTTGTCATTGTGGATACGGCGGGTCGCCTCGCTGTTGATGAACTGATGATGGCTGAAATTGCTAAAGTAAAAGACGCTATTTCGCCTAACGAAACACTTTTCGTTGTGGATTCGATGACGGGTCAAGACGCTGTTAACACGGCAAAAGCCTTCAACGACAGACTCAATTTCGACGGCGTTGTTTTGACCAAATTGGACGGTGATACGCGTGGTGGTGCTGCTTTATCCATCAAATATACTGTTGGAAAACCGATAAAATTTGCTTCAGAAGGCGAAAAAATGGATGCGCTTTCAGAGTTCTATCCTGATCGTATGGCGAGTCGGATTCTCGGCATGGGTGATATTGTTTCGATGGTCGAAAAGGCACAAGAGCAATTTGACGAAGTCGAAGCTAAACGTATCGAAGCGAAAATCAAGAAAAACAAATTCGACTTCAATGACTTCATTGCTCAAATGGAACAAATCAAAAAAATGGGCGATTTGAAATCGTTGATGAATATGATTCCTGGGATGTCGAAAGCCATGAAAGATGTGGATATTGACGACAGCGCATTTTCGAAAGTGGAGTGTATCATTCATTCTATGACGCCGAATGAACGGGCAAATCCTGAACTCGTTTTGAGTACAAAGAAACGCAAAGAGCGGATTGCCAAAGGAAGCGGTAAAACATTTGAAGAAATCAATGCTTTTTGCAAGCAATTTGACCAAATGAAGACTATGATGCACCAGTTTTCAATGGGAAAATTCCCAATGCAACAGCAAAGAGGCGGGTTTAGACGCTAAGTTACTTAGGGTAGAAAATAAAAACAAAAAAGCCTTGTGGCTGATAAAAACGCAATAAAAACGCAATAATAATATGTCAAATTTTAAAGACTTCGACGATTTACCGATAAACTGGAGCGACCACGAAGATATAGCCATGAAACTATATGAACGTTTTGGTGAAGACTTTACGGAGTCAAAAATATATCGCATTCGCTTTACTGAATTGCTGCAATGGATTCTCGAAATTCCGACTTTTGAAGGGACTAAAGAAGGTTCTACAGAAGCGCATCTTGAGCAAATTCAAGCAAAATGGGTCTATGAATGGCGCGATAACAACAAATAATTCAGCAAAATGGAAGAGTATAATATAGAGTTTGACCTCCGAAACGCAGCGACTATTCACAACCCATTGGGTTATTTTCGTGAAATCAATACCTTTATTTTTGATGTTGATGGTGTGTTGACTGATGGAAAGATTCTCGTTACTGAGGGGGGGGATTTTTTACGTTCCTTCAATTCAAAAGACGGTTATGCGATGCGGCGGGCTTTAGAGGAAGGTTATAACGTCTGTATCATCACAGGTGGACGCGGCGGTAGCATTGAGCATAGGATGAAAAAACTCGGAATCCGCCAAGTATTTACTGGAGCAGACCCAAAATTGGCTGTTTTCCAACGATATTGTGAAGCTCACAGTATAAATCCTTTGAAAACCTTGTTCCTAGGTGATGACCTCAACGATTTTGAAGTGATGCAAAAAGTGGGATTGCCTTGTTGCCCTGCCGATGCATGTTCCGAAATCATAGGTATCAGCAATTATATCTCTCCTTTCAAGGGCGGTGATGGTTGTGTCCGAGATGTGATTGAAAAAGTGATGAAATTGCATGGAAAATGGCTGAATCACTTGACAGTGAGTGGCTAAATGTTAAAAAATAAAAATAACAAGCCATATTCTTTCTTACCTTTATTTATGGTATTAATTTTGTGTTTTAAGGACATAATTTTAATATCTAAATAGAATAAATTTGAAACCATCACTTCTTTTTGCACTATTATTTTGTGCATGGGGCTTGACTGCCCAAAGTAACACACAAAAACAAGTCGAGCGTCACCAATATCTTTCTGTTCAATGGTTTGGCATTACCTATCACCCTGGGGGAGGCAGCGTTTTTATGCGCGACAATTATCCGCTTAAACTCGACAAAGAAGCCTATTTTGTGCTTAATTTAGGAGCAGCTGTGAGTTATGATCGCGATTTATCGAAACGTTTTTTCATACGTGCCCAAGCAGGTGCATTCATGGATTGCGCTTGGCAAAAGTCCGCTTATATTCATGCCGCTCTGCATTTCACAGGTTTGAAATGGGGTAAACACAGTATTAATGCGGGTTTAGGACCCATGTTCCTCGTCCGTGAAGACTGGGGCAAGTTTGAACGTTACCGTCGTGGCGATGACTTTTTTGGCGACCGTGTTAAAAATGGTTGGCAATACCGCTTTTTCCCAGTAGGTGGTGAAGTAGAATATTTGTATCAAGTCAATAACAAAGTTCAATTCCAATACTCTGTCATTCCAGGTTATCCTGCCGTCATTACTTCTAAAATTGGGGTGCGTATTAAACTCTAATTTTTAATATAACAGTCATAATTCAGAAGATAAACAAAGTCTTTTTTCGACATAATTTCTGAATTTCAATCCCCAATAGGAAAACCTATTGGGGATTTTTGTTTATTTTACAGCATAATCAGACGTCTGTATTGATAAACAACAGGATAAATGAAAAATCTAAAAAAACGACTTAAACAAGGCGAAACCCTCAACGGCTGTTGGCTCAATCTCGGCAGCCCTTTAACGGCTGAAATTGTCGGTCAATCGGGCTTCGATTGGGTACTCATTGACCTTGAACATGGTGCTGGCACTGAAAAAGATGTCCTCGCGCAATTACAAGCATTAGAAAGTACAACCACCACACCTCTTGTTCGGGTTGAAAGCAGCGATAGCCCGCGCATTTCTCGGGTTTTGGATATGGGCGCACATGGCATTATGTGTCCAAAAGTCAATAATGCCGAAGAAGCCCAAAAGGTCATCAATGGCTTACATTATCCGCCTTTTGGCAATCGAGGCGTGGCTAAAATGGTGAGAGCAACACAATTTGGGCAAAATTTTGACACTTATTATAAAGATGCACAAGACAATATCCTCGGTATTGTCCAAATAGAAACTGTCGAATCCCTCGATCATTTAGATGCAATAGCAGCTGTTCAAGGCGTTGATGTTCTTTTCATCGGACCCGCTGACCTATCCATGGCAATGGGCATTTTTGGTCAATTTGACCATCCTACTTTTGTCACTGCCTTGAAAAATATCATTCAAGCTGCCGAAAAAGCCCAAAAAGCCACGGGTATCCTCATTTTCAATCCTAATGACTACGATAAATATCACAACATGGGCATCAAGTTTATCGCTTGTGGTGCAGATGCCATTTTTGTTGCCGATGGCGCAAGAGCTATGGCTAATAAGTTGAAAAGTGCAAGAGAAAATTTATTGAAATAAGGCTCTAAATGTACAAAATACTGAGGGGGTAAATTTTTTGTCATTCTGAACGCAGTGAAAGAATCTGTATAATCATTTGATAATCAAATATTTAGACTCTTTCACTGCGTTCAGAATGACAAAAAAGGGACGTAATGACACGTTATATAATATCGAAAAACGCAACTAAACAACTATCAAATGTCAGATCCAATCTTTATTCTTTTTGTCGGTGTCGTCATAGTCGTTGGCGGCATAATCGGCTTGAAACTGCATCCGTTTCTATCGCTTTTATTGGCGGCAATTGCGGTCGCATTACTCACACCAACCCTTTCAGTTGAACAATTTTTTATAGCCAAAGGCGGTTCTTCCGCCGATGCTTTAAAGTTGGCACATAAAAGCATCGGCGAGCGCATCGGAACGGAGTTTGGCAATACTTGTGCTAAACTCGGTATTGTCATAGCTTGTGCTGCCATTATTGGCAAAGCCATGTTAGACAGTGGTGCTGCCGAAAAAATTATCAGAGCCATGCTCAAACTGACAGGCATTAATAAAGCACCGATTGGCTTCCTCATCAGCAGTTTTTTTCTGACAATTCCTGTTTTTGTAGATACTGTTATTTTCCTCATGATGCCTTTGGCAAAAGCGATGGGCATGAGATTAGGTAAAAATTACTTGTTACTCGTTTTGAGTGTCATTGCAGGGGCAGTCATGGCAAATTCTTATGTACCACCTTCGCCTGGTCCTTTATTTTTGATTCATGCCATGAATGTGCCGATAGGTTTGATGATGGTTTGCGGCAGTTTATTGGGACTTTGTACCATTACAGTCGGTTATTTCATTGCCGTTTGGCTCAATAAAAAGAATCCGATACCTGTTCGAGATGCGCCCGATGCCCGTTTAGAAGACATCAAAGCCATTGCCGATAAAGATGATAAAGAACTCCCTTCTTTGGGTTTAGCCTTATTGCCAGCCGTTTTTCCTTTGCTAACGATTTGTATTCGCTCGGCTGTTGAAGCGTTTTCAACGCCTAACACACCGTTGACTACATCCTACTTTTTAAATACAATCATGGATGTCGTCTTGTTTTTTGGTGATAAAAACATCGCTTTACTGACGGGTGCCCTTTTTGGTTTGATGGTACTTGCCCAACAGAAAAAGAACAGTAAAGAAGGTATGATGTCTTTTGTTCAGATTGCTTTGATGAGTGGCGGCGGCATCATTCTCATAACAGCGGCAGGTGGCGCATTTGGTGGCATGTTGCAACAATCGGGCATCAGCACCCGAATTGCAGACTTGACAAAAGACTATCAAATGGCATTGATTCCCTTAGCTTTTTTGATTACGGCGGTTGTACGGACAGCACAAGGCTCGGCAACGGTGGCATTGATTACGGCTTCAGGCATATTAGCGGGCATGGCTCAAAATAGTAATTTAGGCTTCAATCCGGTTTATCTGTGTTTAGCCATTGGCAGCGGCGCAAAATTAGTGCCGTGGATGAACGATGCAGGTTTTTGGATTATGTGTAAAACAAGTAATCTAACAGAACAGGAAGCCCTTAAAACTATTGCGCCAATGCAGACAATCATGGGCATTACAGGTTTGATATTGACGATGATTGCGGCGCAACTTTTTCCGATGGTTTAGCCCCCTCAGTATTTTGAGCAACGCTTAAAACCTCTTGAGTACGGGTTAAAATCTTTTGAGCAACGTTTAAAATCTCTTTAGTATAGGTTAAAACCTATTAAAGTGACGATCAAAACCATCAAAGTGACGATTGCAACTACTTAGAGTGACGATCAAAACCATTAAAGTGACGATTGAAACCTATTAGAGTGACGATTGAAATCTTCAAAGTGACGATTGTAACTACTTACAGTGATAATTAAAACCATCAAAGTGACGATTGCAACCTATTAAAGTGACGATTGAAATCATCAAAGTGACGATTGAAAATAAAGAATGTTCGTCAATGAATGATAAAAGCACCCCTCAGTATAAAAGCCATTTTGACGTAAAAAATTGCGAAACTAATGACTAAAACAACTTTATTGTAGGCAAAAATAATCAAATTATATAAATTAATGGAGAAATTACTTCAAGAATTGGGGTTTGCGAAACCTGAATTAGTGATGGGACGCTATTCAGTTGCAGATTTATTTAAACCTAAAAATAGGTGTGGTATTTATGTATTGCATTTTGAGAATGGACAGTTTTATGTTGGATTAGCAACTGATTTTGTTAGAAGATATAATCAACATAGAAAAAATCATTTAGATATAGGCAGAGTATCTTTTAAAAGAGTAAAAAGAGAAAGGCTAACAAAGGAAGAAAAAACAATAGTCCAAACCTTACAATCAGAAGGATTTAGTTTAAGAAATATTCAATTAGTAAGTGTTATTGAAGGTGAGACCGATTTAGATTTGTTGATGACAGTTGAAGAACAAGAACAATTTACGTCTGATTTGACTTTCAATAATATGGAAGGAGACAAATTCGAGATTGAGGAACAGCGAATAAAATACACTAACAACTACAATATTTTAAGCAAATTATCTTATTTTGATAGATTTATCAATACAATTCAGGCTTATGTTAAGATAGGGATTCCAATTCCAAAGAAAACAGAATATTCTTTTTGGTGTGTTTCTGCCCCAAGTGGTAGTCCAAAACTTTCAAGAATTAATATCAATTGGCAAGAAGTCTCCACGTTTGTATTCGAAAAAGATGATTTCTATATAACTTTTCATCTTGCTTATACACCTTTAGCAGACGAGTATGGTGATGCACTTGATGGACTTTTTGAACAATTTGAAGATTTAAAAATAATGCTCAATGATAAAGAAGAAGTACATACTTACGAACCAGGAGGGCAAGACCAAATCTCTTTTATTATTCCAAGTTCAATTTTTCATGATTTTATAGCTTTAGATGCAGTCCAAAGAGCAATAAGAATATTTAATGTTCGGTTGATGAGAAAAGGTGTAACTATTTACAATCGGTATCATTCATTTGATTTAAGTCGTAAAATTTTTCAAAATTGAAAATGTATCCCCTCAGTATAAAAGGCATTTTACTAAAAATTATGACTAAATGTTGAAAATTATTATATGGAATTGCAACATGGCTTTAGGAAAAAGTCAAAATTTATTGAAGAATATAAACCAGATATATTAATTGTTCCAGAGTGCGAACATCCAGATAAATTGAAGTTTGATATAAATAGCGTACACCCAAACGAAATCTTTTGGTATGGTACAAATGTGAACAAAGGTTTAGGTGTTTTTTCATTTACGAACTATAAAATCAGCCTTTTAGATTTTCACGAGGAAAAATATAGGATGAAAGTACAATTGAAAATTACGAATGGTAACTCGACTTATACTATTTTTGCCATTTGGGCAAATAACCCACAAGACCGTGGTTATCAATATGTTGGACAAGTTTGGAAAGCATTAAACCATTATCAAAACCGTATAAAAAAGAAAAATACACTCTTGATTGGTGATTTTAACAGCAATACAATGTGGGATAAACCGCGTAGGGAAGGTAATCATACGACGGTTGTGGGGATTTTAGCGGATAAAGGAATTGAAAGCGTTTATCATAAATATTTTGAACAAGAACAAGGTAAAGAAGAACATCCTACTCTTTTTTTGTACCGACACCAAGACAAACCTTATCATATTGATTATTGTTTTGTTTCAAAAAACATGGTAAAGAAACTTAAAAAGGTGGAAGTAGGTGAATATGAAAATTGGATAAAAATGAGTGACCACATGCCTTTGATAATAGATTTTGAGTAGCCCTGCAGTATAAAAGCGATTTTGATGATTATTGCAGCGTAGTTGTTTCCAATGGTTTTATCCCCTGCCAAAACTTCAAAAAGCTGTAACCCAATTAAAAGAAAACCCTTTCAAAAACTATATCTCAACCACTCCGCCATTAAAATAGCAAAATAAGTACCCACAGCATTGCCCAAAGCACCGACTAAAATACCTGCTAAACCTAAATCATCGCGTCCAAGACTTTGGGCAACCACCAAACACGTTGAAGACCCACCAAGATTGGCTTGTGAAGCAATGCCCATGACATCCCAATCTTGTTTCAACAAATAACCCATACCAAATTGAAACAGCGTATGGATGGTGACTAAAATTAAGACGAAAGTAATCAATGTCAATGCTAAATCGCCGTTTTTCAATAAAGTCGGAATATCACAATACGCACCAATAACGGCTAAAAACAAATAGACACAAAGCATACCCATGAGTTTATTCCCTTTTATTTTTTGAATAGCTGGTATTTGCGCCAATGCTAAAGCGATGGTTGTTAACCAAATAATCATGGGTAAACTGGGATAAAATTTATTCAATTCTTGTGCAATTAATAAAGTCCCATAGCCAATCAATAAAAGCCACGCGATACTGAGGGGGTTGACGGTTTCGATGTCGCTCAATACCTGTTCATAGCTTTCGTCTGAAGCCGCGCCTTGCCTTGGCGTGGGGAGTATTTTTTTCATTATTTTTGGAATCGCAATCGTCGCCATCACCCATATAGCGGTCATGATATTATCAATGGCAGTAATGGCGGCGTATAATGACCCATCTTTTGTCACATTATAATGCAAAGCAACGGCGTTCAGATTGATACTCCCCCCAATAAAAGTGCCTGTAAACATGCCGCCGACAGCAAAATAGTTTTCGCCCATGCGTATTTTGCCATTGACTGCCCACATACCAACCGCTACACCGACCATAATACCTACTGCGCCAAGAAAGAAATTCCCAATCATGGGTAATCCTGCTTTTTTCAAACTTTTTAAATTGACACTCAACATCAAATAGAAAATTGCCATCGGTGCGATGTATTTAAAGATGCCATCGTATAAAGGTGGTGCCGCTGATGAGGTCGGTATCAGCCCAATATTAGCCAATATTGTCGTTAAAAATATGACAATCATAGCGGAACTTAATTGTTTGATGTAGCGAACGCGCCCTAAATACAAAGCGGTGATAATACACGCGAGTAGGATGATAAAGAGTAAAAGTGGATTCATCGTTTTTTATATTTTCACAAAGCTAAATAATTTTGGCTAAATGAAAATACTACGAAAAAGTAAATAACAGAATTATCTTTGTTGACGATTCAATAATCATCAAGCAGAAAAAGAGGTTTTAAATTATAGATTTGCAACGTAAGGATTATCCAACGGACGATGATACAAAATAACGGACTTGGTGATACGAGCAAAATACACCCCTCAGTATAAATCAGATAAACATGACTAAAACCATTCAGATTTAATTCAACTATTCAATGACAAATACCACTGAAAATACAGTCATCCAAACAACACCCTTAGACAATGTCGGCATTGTCTGCAATGCGTTTGGTCTTCCAAAAGGAATAATCGTTTTAAACAATATCGTTCTAATCGAAGACATACCCATGGGGCATAAAGTCGCTTTATCAGATATAGATAAAGACGATGCGGTGATTCGTTACGGTCAAATCATTGGTTATGCCGATACCGATATTCTGCAAGGCGAATGGGTGAACGAGTTGAAACTCGTTTTACCGCAGCCGCCTGACTTGGCGAATATGCCTTTACCCGAAGCAAAAGAAGTTGATATAGAGCCTTTAAACGGCTATACATTTCACGGATATAAAAATGCAGATGGCAGTGTTGGCACTAAAAACATCTTGGGCATAACGACGAGTGTGCAATGTGTGGCAGGTATCACGCAATTCATTGAAAATAAAATCAAACAAGAGTTGTTGCCCAAATATCCAAATGTGGACGGTGTCGTGGCGTTCAATCACAGTTATGGTTGTGGTATTGCGATTGATGCACCCGCAGCGATTATTCCAATTAGAACCATTCAGAATATTGCTCAAAATCCCAATTTTGGTGGTGAAATAATGGTCATTGGCTTGGGTTGTGAGAAATTAAGACCTGAACGGTTGTTGCCTAAAAACGATACTCAAAGTACCCCCTCAGTATTGTACCTTCAAGACGAATCTTTCCATGGATTTCAAGAAATGGTCGGTGGCATTATGGACATGGCAGAAAGACATTTGATAAAATTGAATGCTCGAAAACGCGAAACGTGTCCGGCTTCTGATTTGGTTGTCGGTATGCAATGCGGTGGCAGCGATGCGTTTTCAGGCATTACTGGCAATCCTGCATCGGGTTTTGCTGCCGATTTAATTGTTAGGGCAGGTGGAACGGTCTTTTTTTCGGAAGTAACAGAGGTGCGCGATGCTGTACACCTTTTAGTACCGCGTGCAACGACCCCCTCAGTAGCAAAGGCACTTTTGGACGAAATGAAGTGGTACGACGACTATCTTTTGCAAGGCGGTGTGGACAGAAGTTCTAACACAACACCGGGCAACAAACGGGGCGGTTTAAGTAATATCGTCGAAAAAGCCTTAGGTTCGATTGCTAAATCGGGTACAAGTCCCATTGTTGATGTTATTGCGCCCGGGGATAAAATAAGGAAGAAAGGTTTGAACTTCGTCGCCACACCCGCAAGTGACTTCGTTTGTGGCACATTGCAATTAGCCGCGGGCATGAATATGCACGTCTTTATTACAGGTCGTGGCACGCCTTATGGTTTGCCGATGGTGCCAGTTATAAAAGTGAGTTCTAATTCAAAATTGAGTGACCGTTGGTTTGATTTGATTGATTTTGATGCGGGACCCATCGCTTTTGGCATCAAAACGATAGAAGAAATGGGATGGGAACTGTTTCATCTTATTTTAGAAGTTGCCAGTGGGCAAAAAAAGGTTGCAACGGACACTTTGGGACTGTATAATGATTTGGTTTTGTTTAATCCAGGACCTTTGACGTAAAATCAATAATCAATTAATTGAAAAATGAAAAAAGTAGGATTCATCGGCTTAGGCATCATGGGCAAACCCATGGCATTAAACTTAATCAAAGCGGGCTATTCATTGTCTGTTTTAACAACAAATAAAGCTGCGGCAACCTTAATAGAAGCAGGCGCAATGGCTTTTGACAACATAAAAACATTAGCAGCCGATAGCGATATAGTGATAACCATGTTACCCGATTCGCCCGATGTCGAAAAGGTTGTTCTGGGAGAAGACGGTGTTTTGGCAGGCATCAAACAAGGCGCATTGTTTATTGATATGTCGTCCATTGCCCCTTCAACAGCGCGAAATATCTATGATTTGATGCAAAAACAAGGTGTTGAAGCCTTAGATGCGCCTGTGTCAGGCGGACAAGTCGGTGCGGAAGCGGCTACACTTTCTATCATGGTGGGTGGAAATGAAGCTGCATTTAATGAAGCTCTCCCTTTATTTCAAGCTATGGGCAAAAACATCGTTTTGATTGGTGAAGCGGGTGCAGGACAAACGACTAAAATTTGCAATCAAATGATTGTCGGCATGACGATTCAAGCCGTTGGTGAAGCTTTTACTTTGGCGAGTAAAGCGGGTGTTAATCTTGAAAAAATGCGAGAAGTTTTACTCGGTGGTTTTGCTCAAAGTCGAATCCTTGATTTGCATGGTAAACGCATCATTGACCGTAATTTTAAACCCGGTTTTAAAATAAAATTGCACAGCAAAGACATGAAATTGGCTTTGCAAGCGGGTAAAGAGTACGATGTTGCTTTGAATGGCTCGGCGCAAGTGGCTAATCTAATGCTCGAAGCTATTAAAGATGGACATGGCGAATTAGACCACAGTGGTATTGTTTTAGAAATTGAAAAGTGACATACCACCCTCAGTATTTGGACAGAAAAGCTCGATTTATGTGAGTTCATTAGCATTTATTTGTTTTGGAGCTACGCTCCGATTGGTGTAAAAGCAGGTACGAGCTACCAATGTTCAACCCCTACGGGGCATTTAAGTATGCGTTTGACTCTAATGCCCCGTAGGGGTTGAACATTGGTAGCTCGTATCTTAAAAATCAAATTTTATCTGGGCGTAGCCCAATTACTGTTACGGAATTATCTTTAATCTATTATTTTAAACGCATTTCAATTAATGGAACGTAGAAATGTACTCAAAGCCCTGACTATCAGTTCAATAATGCCTTCTGTTTTACATACAGAACAAGCAAAAGCAGAAAATGTCCATCAACCCAAATCGAAGAAAAAAGTGCTGATGCAAGTTGGCTGTCAATCAGGAGGAACGAGCATCGAGAACTTGGAATTTAAAGCACGTCATGGTGTTTTCAACATTGACGGCGGCTCACCTAAAACCATAAAAGGCAAAGGTTGGGATTTAGAAGATGCTTTAAAGCAGAAAGAGGCTTGTAAAAAGTATGGCATCAGCCTTGATGCTTATCACTTTCCATTGACTTCACAAGGCATTGATAAGGCAGAATATCCCAATATTATGCTTGGTAAAAGCCCTGAAAGAGACCGTGAAATCGAAATTTTGCAACAAATGATACAAGTGGCGGGAAAGATGGGTATTAAAGTTTTGAATTATAACACCATCATTCTACCCATTTTGCGCACAAGTCGGACGCTTGACCCGAAGCGCGGTAATACCGAATACACGACTTGGAATTATGCAGAAGCCTTGAAGAAAAACGAACCTAAAACCATCGCAGGTGATGTATCTGTTGACCAAATATTTGAACGTATCACGTATTTACTTGACCGTCTTTTGCCTGTGGCAAAGGAATACAATGTCAAATTAGCGAATCATATTGCCGACCCGCCTATTCCTGCCGCTTATCGAGGTGTGATGCGTTGGAATAGTCCCGATGTTTTTGAAGGCATGAAACGTTTTGCGAAATTGTATGACAGTCCCTATCATGGTTTTAACTTTTGTATTGGCTCAATAGCGGAAGGTTTGAAAGACCCTAAAAACGATATTTTCCCCATCATCAAATGGGTGGGCGAACGCAATCAGATATTTAATGTGCATTTACGCAATATCAAAGGCGGTTTTAACAACTTTCAGGAAGTGTATCCTGACAATGGCGAGATGAATTTCTTACACGTAGTACGTGCTTTGCGAGATGTGGGTTATGCGGGAATGGTCATGCCTGACCATGTACCATATCATCATGACTCGGCTGCTGATTTACAAGCATTTTCGTTCTGTTATGGATATATCAAAGGCTTAATTCAAGCAGTGAGCGATGAGGCATAGACATTCCCCCCCCCTCAGTATAACACCCCAAAAACATCAGTAGCCGTTGAAAAAAATGTTTTTAGACACCCTTTCACAGTCATATTCTAACTTAGATTCAATTTAAAACAATGATACCGAACAAAAAAGGTCCGAAAATCAAGCATTTTAACATCACACCCATTGCCATTGTTGACCCGCCTTTGCTCAATGCCGCAGGGCTTCACGCGCCTTATGCACTGCGTACCATCGTGGAATTGATAACAGATGACGGCATTTCTGGCATCAGCGAAATACCTGGCACGTTGGCTATTGAAACGGCATTACATGACTGTAAACATTTGATAATTGGGCAAGACCCTTTTCAAACCAATAAGATTAATGATACACTCATTGCCCATTTTGGTAGAGACAACAAGGCTGAACGCGGCTTTTTTCCTTGGGATTCACGCAAATTAGTCCATATTTTCAGTGCTATTGAAGTCGCTTGTTTGGATATTGTCGGTAAAGTTATCGGTAAACCTGTTGTGGACTTGTTGGGTGGTAAACGTCGAGACAGTGTACCATTTGCGGCTTATTTGTTTTATAAATACGAAGGGGCAGGAGGGGAATTGGCTTTTGATATTGACCCAAATGCAACGGGTTGGGCAGCCGCTCGTCAGGCGAGTGCTTTGAACCCAACAGAAATTGTCGCACAAGCCAAAGCCATGTGCAAGGAATTTGGCTTTAAATCCATCAAACTCAAAGGTGGTGTTTTTGAACCACGTCAGGAGGTAGATGCGATTTTTGCTTTGCGTGAAGCCTTTGGTGAAAACGTGCCTTTGCGCATTGACCCAAATGCACTTTGGACGGTTGAAACGTCCATAAAATACGGCCTTGAAATGGAAGGCATTATTGAATATCTCGAAGACCCGACGCGTGGTCAGGAAAATATGGCATTGGTTAGAAAAGCCTTGAAAACACCGCTTGCTACTAATATGTGTACGACTTCGTTTGAGGACATTCCGCAAAGTATCGTCTTAGGTGCAGAAGACATTATATTGAGTGACCATCATTTTTGGGGTGGTTTGCGGGCTTCCATGACGTTAACAGGCGTTTGTGAGACTTTTGGACGTGATTTGTCCATGCACTCCAACAGTCATTTGGGTATTTCGTTGGCGGCGATGGTGCATTTGGGGGCAGCTATTCCAACCATCAAGTATGCCTTAGATACACATTATCCGTGGCAGTCAGATGAAGTCATTGTTGGTGGACGTATGAAGTTTGAAGATGGTTCAGTAGCTGTACCAACAGAACCTGGTTTGGGTGTTGAATTAGATTATGAAGCTTTGGCAAAACTGCATCAAAACTACTTGGCTTGTGGTTTGACAAAACGAGATGATGAACCTGAAATGCAGAAAAAAGTGCCGGGGTGGAAGTTCAAGGCTGTTCGTTGGTGATGAGTATTAAAAAGGTCGAGGAACTTTGAAAGTTCCCCGACCTTAGATGCAAACACGTTGAAGGTGTCATTTTCTGGCCAATTGGTCAGAATACTGGGTAGTCAGTCAATCTAATAGTGTCGGGTTAGTATTTCCAGCTAAATGACAACGCACAATCTTAGGAAGATTTTAAATCTTCCTAAGATTATACCCGACACTATTAACTTGACTGAATACTGAGGGGGTATAATATTCTCAACCGATGGGATATGCAGTCTAAGCCAATAGATATTATTGTTTAACAAACTTAGCTTGTTCCTCGCCAATTTTTAGGACATAAGTGCCTGGCGCCAAAGAAGACATATCAATCTGTTTCGCAGTTTTTCCGTTGAGCATTTGTTGACCGACGGTATTGACCACGCTGTAATCGCTTTTGTCTTCTGTTTCTACGTTCAAAAAATCTAAAGTTACTGAGGGGTAAACCCTTAGTTTACTGGATGATTTGAAGGAAACAGATTCAATTTTTGAGACATTTTCAGTTCCATCGAGGTCTATTTGCTTAATGCGATAATAATTCAAAGCATTGGTAGGCTTAACATCAATGAAGCTGTATTTATTGGCTTTA
Source organism: Saprospiraceae bacterium (assembly GCA_043772905.1). Taxonomy (GTDB): domain Bacteria; phylum Bacteroidota; class Bacteroidia; order Chitinophagales; family Saprospiraceae; genus JAAFJT01. The sequence goes on from JAYVFS010000080.1 coordinate 42,584, forward strand.
TTCGCTGCTTTGGTCGTACCGATTGTCTCAAACGTTTGTCCATTAACACTGCGTTCAATGATAAAATGGCTGTTGTTTTTCTCCGACGCAGTTTCCCAATCAATCGTCACTGTTTTGTCTTCTGATTTGGGTGTGCGATAGGCTTTTATGTTCAACCATTCCACCGAAAGTACAACGTTGTAAACAGGACAATCACCTGCCGTTGACAAAAGGTTGGGTTCCAAAGTGTTGTCATCAAAAACAACAGTGCCCATTGAACCATTGTCATAAGGTTGAATATTAGGCGATAAACTGCCATCTACAATATGAAAACGGATGACAGCAATGTTCGTTCCCGCACCCGAAGTACTAACAGGATAGCCATTGCCTGTACCACTTGCAAAATTATAATTAAAGGAAACGAGCGCATCACCTGATTCTCCTGATCCAAACAATGTGGGTTCTGTCACTGTGAGCCCATTGTAGTTGCCTGTGGCAGTCAACATATTACTGACAAGAGTCGGCGTGGATAAAACAGCGGTCTTGTATTTAAATTGCAAATTGCCTGAACCCAGTTTGAATGCACTACTACTGGCAATTAAACTAACCGTTACATCAACGTTGCTGCCATTATTGACAAGTGCGTATTTCATGCAATACGTTTGAGCGGTTAAGGTTTGTCCTAAAATTGTTAACAAACCGAATAAGACGAAGGATTTATATTTAATGGTCATGCTTATTGTTATTTTTATTTGTTTTAAATGATTTGATTAATCTAATTGCTGAATCCGAGAGTTATTAGGCAACCAAAATAAGTTGATGTCAACAGCATTGACAACGCCATTCATATCAAAATCACCTCTTAAATAATTACTTTGACCATTTTGGAGCAACCACACTTTGTTTTTATCAACAGCATTGATAACACCGTTGCCGTCGCCGTCGCTGCAATACATCATATATACGCCACTGACAATTTTTAAAGCATTTGTACCTGCCGTAGTTTTAGAGCCATTTGTAAAATTAATGCTAGAAACTGTACTTGTTAAAGTCTGCGCCGAACTTGTTCTAAAACCTAAATGGTTGCGGTGTCTGACAGCGATATAAAAATCATCGGCTATCAAATCGCTAAAAGTCAAGGGAGATAAACCATCTAAATCTACAATATCACCATCACGTTGCAACAAAGCTGAACGGGTCGAAAGGACAGTTGATGGGCTTGTTTTAGAGCGCAATTCGATAAATACCCAATCTACAATGGCATTTACGCCTGTTGTCGTTAAAACGCTGGCATCAATGACTTCGCCGCCGCCATCGCCTCTGTGCGTAAAGCCTGTCATGCCTGTATATGGCTCAACAGTTGGGATACGATTACTTGAACGCAAATAATCACTCATATTTCCATTAGCAGTAACATAAGCCCCTTGTAAAAAGACTTTTAAACCGACGACTACGGTATTTCGAACAACAGTTACCAATTGTGTAACAGGATTTGTACCACAAGCATTTGTTACTGAATAGGTAATCGTTGCTGTGCCGTGATTGACACCTGTGACGACACCTGTGGTCGAATTGACTGTTGCAATCGCTGTATTGTTACTGCTCCAAGTACCACCTGCGAGGGTGTTGGATAAAGTCGTTGTAAAAGTCGCATTTACTGAGGGGGTGCCTGTGATGGCTGCTGGAGGCGTATTGACAACTACAACCGCACCTGCTGAAGTGACTGTCGGTGAACATGTGCCACTTACTTCGACTGTATAAGTGCCTGCATTGCTTGCGATTGAAATAGGAATGGCATACGTTGCAGCCGTTGCACCAATGATAACATCGCTGCCTTTTTTCCATTGATACGTTAAACCATCGCCTGTGGCTGTGACGCTTAAACTGATAGCCGAGCCAGCACAAATAGTTGTGGAAGCCGTTGGTTCAGCTGTAATAGCGGGTATGGCATTAATCAATACGGATTGTGAATTGGTTGCAGAACAACTGTTGCCATCCGTATAACTGTAAATGACAGTGTGTGAACCCGCCGCTAATAGAGAGGGGTTAAAGCTCGTTGCCGATGCCGCATCTATGGTAAAAGAACCACCTGAAGGCGCGCCAACTAAAGTCACTGCTGTGGCATTTTTACACAAAGCTGCTGCCAAAGCTGTAATACTCGGCGTTGGCAAAGCATTAACAGTGACTGTTGCCATAGCTTGTCCACCGCCTGACGATGGGATGTCGTAATAGACGATATAAGTGCCTGCTGTACTTGTTGAAGGCGTTATTTCACCTGTAGTTGTATTCAAAGTCAAGCCTGATGTAGATGAATACGTGCCGCCACTTGTACCAACTACATTCACTCCTTGTGCTGTCGCAGATATACAATAAGCGGCAGAAGTATAGGTAAAGTTGGTTGATAAGGCGTAATCATACGCACCACAACTGCCTGTTGATGCTAATTGTGTAGGCGAAGTCGTATTGTCGTTAAAGACAACCATGCCTTCATCACCATTTTCGTAAGGACGCACATCAGGAGAAGTCGTTGTATTGTCAATATCGAATCGAATAACAGCTATTTCTGTGCCTGTTCCCGATGCACTGATAGGCAATCCTTGACCTGTCGTTCCTGTAAAGACGATATTGCAAGACACTAAGGCATCATCGCTTGGAAATCCAAGGGGTGGAGTGGGGCTTGACAGCGCCACACTATAATGTCCAGTGGCAGTCAATACATTGCTTTGAAGTGCTGGGGCAGATAAAACTGCTGATTTGTATTTGAATTGTAAATTGGCATCACCTAAATTGAAAGTGCCAGGACTACCTATCAAATTGATATGGACATCCACATGATTGCCTTCTCTAATTGGTTTATAAGTCAAACAATAAGTTGCTCCGCTAACAGTAACACTTTGCGTAACAGATGTTGTACCACAACTATTTGTTACGGCATAAGTAATCGTTGCTGTGCCACTACCTGTACCGGTTACAACACCTATACTTGAATTGACGGTTGCAACAGCTGTATTGCTGCTGCTCCAAGTGCCGCCAGAAGTTGTACTGGCTAAAGTCGTCGTTAAACCCATATATACTGAGGGGGTGCCTGTGATAGGTTCAACAATTGCAGTCATAGTTATACCCTCTGAATGGGCTATTGGAGCTATCGTACAATCTGCATTTGACGTCATCACAACTGAAATGACATCACCGTTTTCTAATGTCGAACTTGGGTAGGTTGCATCTGTTGCACCATCAATATCTATCCCTCCTTTTTGCCATTGGTAAGTAGGCGCGCTGCCACCATTTGTAGGTGTTGCGGTAAAGGTGTTACTTTCTGATGGGCAAGTCACTTGGCTACCTGACGTAATTGCTATGAATACGGCAATATCAAGAGTTACTTTTCGTAACAAGTTGTCATAATCAGTTGAACCGCCTTGTTCGAAATAGTACAAATTGCCATTTGCATCTACTGTAAGTTCACTGATATTTGATGAATTACCTGCGTTGAAGAGCGTAGAGCGTGTGCCGCTTTGAGTTACTTTTCGTAACAAGTTGTCATAATCAGTTGAACCGCCTTG
>JAYVFS010000081.1:0-4966 GCA_043772905.1 Saprospiraceae bacterium
GATATGTTGCAATATCGCGAATCGGACAAAATGGTTTTGGCAGGTACTTACGGACGCGGCATGTGGACGACCAACGTATTTGGCAAAGCATCCGCATCAATGGATTATCCGCAAGTTTCGTACCTCGATGTACCTATACCTTTTAAAGGTGAAACATCGGTTGCGGCAGGTAATTTCCTTTGGAAATTCAATGATGGCACAACTGATACGCTTGAAAATACGAAAAAATCATACAAACAGGTCGGCACATTTGATGTCAGCTTGACGGTAAATAACAACAATGCCTTAGTAACAAACGGCAAAATTCAGATTTTACCCAACTTGCCAACGCCTTATAAGACAACGACTGCAGGGTATGCAGGTAGCTTTGACGTTGCGAATTGGGATACGCATTTTGGTGCATGGAGCGCATCGGGTTCTAAATTTGTACGCAGCAAATCAAGCGTATTTGGAAAAGATGGTACGCACAGTGGTCAATTTGCTTACGTTTTAGACCCAACGGCACAGACTTACCAAAAAGGGACGCTCGCTTATCTGCATTTACCGAATTACGATATGACCCAAACAGGCATTTATCAATTCAGTTTTTGGGCAAATTTTGATGCACAACTCGGACGCGATGGCTTACAAGTGGAATATTCGCTCGATAAAGGATTGACATGGCGCACTTTAGGTTCTAAGGCTGACCCTAACTGGTATAATTATCAAAACACATCCGTTACTGACGGGGCTTTTAATATTGGTGAATCCATGATTTCGGGAACAGCAGACGATTGGACGCGTTTCAAACTCAATATCAGCAACCTTTCGGGCAATACAAATGTCGCCTTCCGCTTCGTTTTCAAGGCAGGTACATTTGCTCCAGGCGCAGGTGTTGCGATTGACGATGTCGTTATCACCCGTTATGAAGGTAAAAATGAAACAGCAGTTATTGCGCAATCCGGTACATTCAACAAAGCCGGAAACGCCATTGATGTCAAGTTTCAAACGCAACCTGAATATTTCGCTCAATATTTTGACCTCGAAATGTCAGCCAACGGACGTGATTGGAACAAAGTAAACCCCTCTCAAACAGCTTTAGGTGGCTCAACAGAGGAATTACAGGAATACACAGCCACTGTTTTAGGCACGCCGTTTGACTTGTATTATTTCCGTGTGCGTTCCGTCAACAGTAATACAGCTGCAAATTATAAGCTTGATTTTAAGACAACACCTTTTGTCGTCAAACGCAATAAGGATTTGCCTTTGACGATAAACAAGGTTTTCCCAAGCCCTTTTACCAATTTTATTGGCATAACCTTTACCGATATTCCGAATGCAGATGTGGTTTATGATTTGTTCGATGTAACAGGTCGTTTGATTTCCTCGCAAACAGTTGCTGCGTTTAATGGTGTTTATCAGGAATTGAAAGTACCGAATTTGCCCAAAGCGGTTTATTTACTGCGCATTAAAATTGGTGATAATAAAGCTGAAAGCATTAAGCTGTTTGGTGGAAATTAAACGAATCACAGCGTTTTTCCTTTACTTTGCAACCTAACCGTCCTAAAAACGTTCTTTGTTTCAGATATTTCTCATGAAACAACGGCTCGGAACACACGATTCAAGACTAAAAAAAATATGCTCAGTTTTCAATATCCTACTTGGTACATCCTTTTTTGCGCTTTGCTCGGCTTGGCGTTTGCAGCAGCTTTATATTATCGCGATGCGACTTTCAAGGAGCAATCGCCCATCCTTAACAAGATATTAGGCGCATTGAGGTGGTTGACTGCAACCATTATAGCAGTGCTTTTGCTCTCGCCAGTTCTGAAATCATCGGTAACAGAAATCAAAAAACCTGTCGTTGTTTTGGCGCAAGATGTGTCCGAATCCATCGGTATTGCCGTCAAAGACACCACTCAGTATAAAAGCCAATTTGAGGCATTAAAAACCGCTTTGGGTGATAAATACGATGTTAAAACATATAGTTTTGGCGAAAAAGTACGTGAAGGCATTGATTTTCAATTCAAAGACAAATTGACAAACGCCTCGGATTTGGTAAAAAATGTCTATGATTTATACTCAAATCAAAACCTCGGGGCGCTCGTCATTGCGTCTGATGGTATCTACAACGAAGGCTCGAACCCACTTTATGCAGCAGCTAAACTCAATGCCCCTGTTTATACAATTGCACTCGGTGACACAACGCCCAAGCGAGATTTGATTGTTAAACGCGTTTTTCACAACAACATCGCTTATCTCGGCGACAAATTCAATATTCAAATTGACGTGGCAGCTGCAAATTGTGGCGGCTCAAATACATCTCTTACGGTTGCTCGATTAGATGCCGCAGGCAACCCTTCAGTCGTCAGCACCACGTCGATTTCAATTAATAAAAATGATTTTTTTACGACAAAAGAAGTGACACTCGATGCGTCACAAGCAGGTGTCATGCGCTTTCGCATTGCCGTCACAAGCGTTAGCGGCGAAGCAACGACAGTAAATAACGTCAAAGAGATTTTTGTTGAAGTATTGGACGCAAGGACTAAAATTCTAATATTGGCAAATGCGCCACATCCTGACCTCGCAGCTATCAATGAAGGTATTGTTTTGAACAAAAACTACACCGTATCAATTGGTTATGTCAATGATTTGAAGGTCAATGTAGCGGATTATGATTTTGTGATACTCCATCAGGTCCCCTCAGTAACAAATGGTGGTGATGCCGCTTTGAATATTTTAAATAGTAAAAAAACGCCCCGTTTGTATATCGTAGGTGCGCAAAGCGACAGCCGTAAGTTGTCAACAATGCAAAACCTCATGACATTGAACGCAGATGGTAAAAACATGAACGATGTGCAAGCTACTTTGAACGGTGGTTTCAATTTGTTTACGCTTGACAATACATTCAGTCAATTCCCGAATTTCAACCCCATTCAATCCCCTTTTGGCGAGTTCAAGGAAGCAGGAGGTGGGCAAGTCTTGTTTTATCAAAAAATCGGCAAAGTAGATACCAAATATCCACTCATCATGCTCGGCGAATCGAATGGCATTCGCACAGGTATTATCGCCGCAGAAGGCTTGTGGAAATGGCGACTTTTTGACTTCGCTCAGCACCAAAACCACGAATTATTTGATGGTTTGATGTCAAAAATCATCACCTATTTGTCCGTAAAAGAGGACAAACGCAAGTTCCGTGCAAAGTCAGATAAAAATATGTACCGTGAAAACGAGCCTGTTCAATTCACAGCGGAACTTTACAACAACACTTATGAATTGATAAATGACTCCGATGTACGCGTCATTTTGACAAATGGTGAAGGCAAACAATTTCCTTACACTATGAATAAATCAGGTCGCTCTTACGCCCTCAATGCAGGTATTTTGCCTGTTGGCAACTATCAATACAAAGCCACAACAAGTGTTGGCGGACAAGAATTGGAAGCTGGCGGTGCGTTCAGTGTTCAGCCCATTCAATTAGAACTCTATGAAACAACAGCCGACCACGCTGTGTTACGTGCCTTAGCAAATCAATTTGGCGGCAGTTTAGTCTTTCCAAAAGACATGGTTTCAATTGCCGATTCCATCAAAGCACGAACTTTAAAACCCGTCATGTACACGACAAATAAGACAGAATCAGTCATGAATCTGAAATGGATTTTTGGATTGCTGATATTCTTGTTGGCGGTTGAGTGGTTTTTGAGAAGGTATTTTGGGGGATATTAGTAAACAATAAAAATATATACCCCACCACACTGAAAAAATCCAGCATCGTTTTAACTTTGGAAAATTTTAATTAAAACGGAGCACAAGCCCCCTCAGTATCCACCATTAAATTGACTCGTTAAACATGACGCTACAAGATTTCTTTACCCTTTTAGGCGAAAACCCGTCTTATATTTTGATCTTTTTTACCCTCATACCGCTTACGGCTTTGTTAGCGAACTTCATGGGTAAAGGTGAAGGCAATATGCCGCCGTGGTCTTTTCTTTATGCTTTTTTGATTTATTTGGTCTGTATTCCAGGTATTTTTGCTTTTTCACTCAGCATCTACCAGTTTTTATTCGACCGCCGAAACATCATGGACACCGATATTTTGAGTCAAATACTCCCCGCTTGTTCAATGGTCGCTACCCTACTCATCATCCGACAAAATGTCAATTTTGACGTAATTCCAGGGTTTGGCAAACTCTCGGGTTTGGTCATGATGATTGTAGCCACCTTCGCATTTATGTGGTTTTTAGACCGTACTCACATCTATGTCTTCACATATTTACCGTTTTGGCAAGTCATTTTGATATTTGTTATTTTGTTTCTAATCATTCGGTGGGGTTGGTCAAGGTTTATTACACCTAAAACAAGTTAAAAATAGCCCCCTCAGTATTACATTCATTTTTCACACACAAAATTTAAAGCACATGCAACGACGCTCAGGTATAAATATCCGCTTACTTTTAATGCTCGGCATCATTGGTTTTTCCATAATAAAATATTTTTTAACATCCTCTATCAACCCTGTGACGGGTGAAAAGCAGCGTGTTTCTATCTCTCCCGAACAGGAAATTGCCATGGGTTTGCAATCCGCACCCCAAATGGCAGCTGAATTTGGGGGTGAATACGGCGACCTAAAAGTCCAAAACGCCATCAAAGCAATTGGTAATAAACTTGTCCAATCCACACAAGCAGCTCAATCGCCTTATAAATTTGATTTTCATGTCCTCGCAGACCCCGAAACGGTCAATGCTTTTGCATTGCCTGGCGGACAGATTTTTATCACCGTTGGTTTGCTCAAACGCTTAGAAACGGAGCATCAAATAGCAGGCGTATTGGGGCATGAAATCGGTCACGTCATCAACCGTCATTCTGCTGAACACATGTCAAAACAGGGGCTGCTGCAAGGTATCGTACAAGGTGTTGCCGTCGGTACAAGTGATGGCAGTGGTATGGGTACAGCCCAAATCGCTCAATATGTGGGTTCCATAATTAATAT
>JAYVFS010000082.1:0-15442 GCA_043772905.1 Saprospiraceae bacterium
CCGATAGTTCACGTAAATCTTACGCCCTATCATCTTGAAAATAGCATTTTCTTATACCTTTGGCTGTCGGGTCTAAGAAGGTCAGGACACACGGTTCCTCCTGAATGACAAAAGCGACTTTCTACGGTAGTTAATATATTATTATATGAGCAGAGGAGAGAGGAATAGGGCTGGTGATTTAAGCGTAAAAACATTTTTACTGCAAAATGTTTTTATGCTTTCACTGCAAAGCGTATTTTTTTACGATTGTATCAACTAAAACAGGCAATTCTGGTTTGGCGGCTATGAGTACATTCTGTGCTTTGATTTTCTTTTTTAGGTAAGTAGCCGTTGTTTTTCCAAGCGTAAAAAACGGCATTTCGGGATTGAGTTTGTTGTTAATAAGAAAAGAATCAACGGCACTTGTACTGAAAAAAACAATCGCATCATAAGGCGTTCGGATACTGAGGGGGGTCCATTCAGTACGATAAACGACTAATTCTTGAACATTTACTTTGTTTTTTGTTAAAATATTAGGCAAATCGGGTAGCCTTAAATTACCACAGACAAAGGTTACATCGTTGGGGTTTACTTTCTTCAAAATGACACGTGCCAGCAATTTTGCAGAATCTGCTGTCAAGGTTGGCGCATGATTAAACTTCTGAAGCATCGTTTTTGTCGACCCTGAAATGGCGTAACACTGAGTGGTATGGGGTAATTTAAGTCTTTGATTATCAAGTGTTTGAAAAAAAATACGTACAGCATTTTGGCTCGTAAAAACAAGATGTTGCGACAATCCTGCACGAATTGCCCTCAAAATATCGTCGGATACTGAGGGGGTGTATCTAAGAAAACTGGTCTCTGTAAAATCCAGTTTTGCTTCGATTAAAGCCTCGCGCGAAGCTTCATCAATAGGTCGAGTGAATAGTATTTTGGTCATGTTTTGTATTGTTGTATTGCTACATTGTTGTATTGTTAGCTCAAGAGCAATACAACCTTATTTTTTCTTCAAAACTGAAGTAATCTCATTGAGCTTGCGTACTTTTTCGGTAAAATCACCTGTCAATGTCTGTCTTATCTCTCTTAAATTGTCAAAAACCTGTTCTAATTCGTCTGGGAAAGCGTCTTCAAGGACTTCCCGAATGCGTTTGGCCAACGTTGGCGATTTACCATTTGTAGAAATAGCTAACTTTAAACTGCCTTTTTTGACAACAGAACCGAGGTAAAAATCGCAAAAATCGGGCGTATCTGCGACGTTAGTAATGATACGTCGCTCCCGCGCCCACCCTTTTATCTGTTGATTCAAAGGCTTGTCATTTGTCGCCACAATGACTAAGTCTTTTTCATTTAAGTCTTGTGTTTCAAACCGTTTATAAACCAATTTCAAGTTTGGATACAGCTTTGAAAATTCGACAATTTCATCTCTAATTTCAGGTGAAACAAGTGTTATATCAGCATGAGGACTGTTCTCCAAGACGGCTGTTACTTTCTCCAAACCCACATAACCACCGCCAATGATGAGCAATTGAAGTTGATGCATTTTGATAAAAATCGGGAATAATTGATTTTTAGGCTCTGGAAAATGTTTTGTTATTTTTGATTGATTCCCCTCCCCTATCCTATCGAGTTTTTGTTCTTCAATATTAATTTGGTCTTTCAAATCATTATTTTCCAAAAATTCCGCCGCAACTTTCCCAATGACAATGATGGCAGGTGCTTTAATATCATTTTCTTTAACAATCGTTTCAATAGTTTCAATCGTTCCAAAAACCGCTTTTTCATTCGGTAAAGTACCATTCTGAATGACGGCAACAGGCAAAGTTGCTTTTCCTTCTGCTTTATAACACGCTACTATATTGTGCAAGTTATTGATGCCCATCAAAATAACAATCGTCGCATCCGTTTTTACTGCAAACCGTAAATCCTGCGAAATGTTTCCGTCTGAAGTTGTTCCTGTTAACACCCAAAAACTATCACTAAAACCACGTCTTGTTACTGGAATCCCAACGGATGAAGGCACTGCAATAGCTGAGCTAATGCCTGGTACAACACTGACTTCTACACCTTTTTGTTGTGCATATTGTACTTCTTCATGTCCCCGACCAAAAACAAAAGGATCGCCACCTTTCAATCTGACAACATGACCATATTGTAGGGCATATTGAACACATAAGTCATTGATTTCCAATTGAGTATAAGCGTGCTTATCTGCTCTTTTTCCAACAAAAATCTTTTGACAATTTTCAGGCGTATATGCCAACAAGTCTTCATTAGCAAGCGCATCATACAACACAACATCTGCCGATTGTAAGGCTTTCATACCTTTAATCGTTATCAAATCGGGATCTCCTGGTCCCGCACCTACCAATGTTATTTTCGGATTTTTCATTTCTATCTACTTTGAGTGCTTCGAAGGGCTTTGCTGCTGCAAAGTTAGTTTTTTTGTAGGTGCGTACAATGTCCTCTCTGCCCATGAGCAACAGACAGAACTATGTACTGAAATTATATTTTTTTATTTTAAAATATTCTTCGATTTTAAAAATAGAAGAATATTATTTGGCAAGCCATAAATACTGAGGGGTATCAAATCGCTACCCCGTGATTCTTCAAAGCCGACCTTAATTGGTCAGCAGATTGAAAATGGATACCACGAATACCTACGGCTTCTGCGCCTTTAACGTTTGCAAGCGAATCATCAATGAAAACGGCTTCTGATGGCAACACTTCATAACGATGGAGTAAAGTGTCATAAATCTGTCTAAACGGTTTTCGCGTTCTTTCGTCTCCACTCACGACGATGCCTTCGAACCAATGCAAAAAATCGAATATACCCAAAGCTATTGGAAATGTTTCAGCAGACCAGTTCGTAAGTGCCAAAACACGGTAATTCGGATGGTCAATCAGTTCTTTCAAAAGTGCAACAGTGTCATTTAAAGCACCACCGAGCATTTCCGTCCAACGTCCATAATAAGCACGAATTTCGGTTTCCCATTCTGGAAATTCTGCGATTTTAAGAGCTGTTCCTTCTGAAATGGGTCTGCCCGCATCGTGTTCAACGTTCCACTCATACGTACAAACATTTTGAAAAAAGAACTGCCGTTTTTGTTCATCTGGTATCAATTCATCGAAAACGTATTTGGGATCCCAATCAATTAGTACGCCGCCGAGGTCGAAAATAATGGTTTTAATAGTCATCTTATGTGTTTTAAGTTTTACAAAATCAAATTTTATTAATGAATAATGGATGGTTGATAATGGATAATTCAACGAGTTGAAAATCAGTTTATTGGTACAATGCTTTCATGCGTCCCATTTTTAAATGAGCATAAAAATACTGAGGGGGTGTCTTTTATCAAAAAACACGCCCAGTTATTGAACGTGTTTTTTTGATAGAAGTCTCATAAAAACATTTTGCAGTAAAAATGTTTCTATTGATTGCTGTAAAAATGTCTGCTGTTTTGGCTTAAAAACAGAACTTAGGAAACATTTTGCAGTAAAAATGTTTTTATTGATTGCCGTAAAAACGCCTACTATTTAGGCTTGAAAACACGGGCTGCTTTGACTGCTAATTGCCAGCCTTTATAGAGTTTTACTGCTTCACTACGCTTCATTTTAGGCTTAAATGCAGCATCTAATTGCCAATTTGTTGAAATATCGGCATAATCTTTCCAAAAACCTATCGCTAAACCTGCCAAGTAAGCTGCACCCAATGCTGTTGTTTCCTGCACCACAGGTCTTTCCACTCTTGTCGCCAAAAGATCCGACTGAAATTGCATCAAAAAGCCATTTTTGACGGCACCACCATCAACGCGCAAAGCTTTCAGTTTGATACCTGAATCCTTTTCCATGATGCTCAAAACATCTTTTGTTTGGTAAGCAATACTCTCCAAAGTCGCTCTGATGAGTTGTGCTTTCCCTGAACCACGGGTTAAGCCAAAAATCGCACCCCGCACCTCAGAATCCCAATAAGGCGTACCTAAACCAACAAAAGCGGGGACGACATAAACGCCATCGCTGCTCAAAATGCTTTTGGCATACCCCTCAGTATCGGCGGCGTCTTTGACCAATTCGACTTCATCGCGCAGCCATTTAACGGCTGATCCTGCTACGAAAATAGAGCCTTCGAGCGCATATTCCACCTTTCCGCCTACGCCCCATGCGATAGTTGTCAATAAACCATTTTTAGAAGAAACTGCTTTTTCACCGGTATTCATCAACATAAAACAGCCTGTACCATAGGTGTTTTTTGCCATGCCCTCGGTAAAACAAGCTTGTCCAAACAAAGCAGCTTGTTGGTCGCCCGCAATACCAGAAACAGGAATACCTGCCAAACCCACAATGTCTGCATCTGCAATTCCATACACCACAGAAGAGTCCATGACCTTTGGCAACATAGACTTTGGGACGGTCAAAGCCGTCAATAATTCATCATCCCAATTGAGGTCATGAATATTGTAAAGCATTGTGCGTGAAGCATTTGTGTAATCAGTAGCGTGAACTTTTTCAGTTGTTAAGTTCCATAAAATCCATGTATCAATAGTTCCAAAAAGCAAATGACCTGCTTCGGCATCTGCCCTTGCACCTGCCACATTGTCAAGCAGCCATTTGACTTTTGTGCCTGAAAAATAGGCATCAATCAATAGACCTGTTTTAGCGCGTACGGAGGGGTCAAGTCCTTGTGCTTTGAGTGCATCACAAACGCCCATGGTTTGTCTGCTTTGCCAAACAATGGCGTTATAAATGGGCTTTCCTGTTCTTTTATCCCAAACCACCGTTGTTTCACGCTGATTTGTGATGCCAATAGCGGCAATATCGGAGGGATTGACTTCACGCAACACATCACGGACGACGTTTTGAATAGATTGCCAAATTTCATCGGCATCATGCTCAACCCAACCCGGCTTGGGGAAATATTGTGTAAACTCTTGCTGCGAAATAGCAATAATGTTCCCTTTTTTATCGAAAACAATGGCTCGGCTGCTTGTTGTGCCTTGATCTATGGAGAGAATGTATTTTTTCATCCTTGTTGTTGGTTTTAAATGAATTAATTTAGACTTTTGGGTGAAGATAAATACCCCCTCAGTATTTTCGCATCCTTTTTGCTAAATTTCTCATTTTTTATTCTGAAAAAGAAAGTAGAACTTGCAGCGACTTCTTGGATTTAAAAACAGATAGCCTAATGTCACAAGACAATAAATCGACACCCATCAAAGACCGCATTCAAAAAACGGCTTTGGACTTAATCATCCACCCCGCGACGATTAAAGAAGCCATTTTTCAACATTCGGTTTTGTGCCAGACCTTTCTACCCTATCGCAATCCGGGTGACGATGTGCGTGTTTGGCAGCAACAACAGGGTCATGTGAGCCTTGCCGTTCAAGCGAATGATGCTTTGAACCCCGAAACAGGGAAATTTGAGTTTGTCGGTTTGCCTTATGGCACAAAAGCACGCTTGATTTTGGCGCATATCAACTCGCAAGCGATAAAAACGCAGGACAAAACGCTGCATATTGAGGATACAATGTCTGCTTTTATCAAATCTTTGGGCCTAAATACCGATGGTCGGACGATAAATGAAGTGAAAGAACAGTTGCGGAGATTGACGACTTCGCTCATTAGTTTGGGTTATTCTGACGGAGAGCGTGGGATGCAAGTGAATTTGCAAATTGTGAAGGCTTTTGACTCTTGGTTTCCAAAAGACGACAATAAGCGGATTATTTGGAACTCAAATGTGCAATTAACCGACGATTATTTCAATAGTTTGATGAATCATGCCATTCCGCTTGACGAAAGAGCTTTGGGTGCCTTGTCTCATAATGCGATGGCGCTTGATATTTATGCTTGGTTGGCGCAACGTTTGCACCGTATTGACCGCGATAAACCGCAATTTGTGTCTTGGCAGAACCTAAAAGACCAATTTGGCAGTGGTTATGGCGAAATGAAGAAATTTAAGCAAGTTTTCCGTAAAACGTTGATTATGGTGCGTTTGCAATACATTCAAGCACGTTTTGAAGAAGATGCGAACAAGGGGCTTTACTTATACAACTCACCAACCCCGATTCCACAAAAAATCCATGCCTTTCCCGATTTCGGCTTTAAACTTACGTGAAGTTTGGTACTATATGCCACACCATACTTGTCTTTAAGCGAGCGCACAGCTTTACACCATATATATACGTGTAGTTTGGTACCTTCAATAAGAGAAAGTGCGCTCAGTTTGGTACCAAATAGTTATCGAACCGTTCAATTTGGTACTTTTCCTGCTTATCCACGTTCAATTTGGTGCAAAAATTACCAAAATGAAAGATTAGAAATAACTATCCAAGTTTTCCACGCTCAGTTTGGTGCAAAAAAGACCTCTTTTTCACGTTCAGTTTGGTACTTAATGTACGCTCAGTTTGGTACCCAAACCTATAATAGTATTCCTATAGTTTTTTCATTCCTATAACAACAAAATTGTTGTTTTAACTTTTTAAAAATACAAAAATGAAGGCAAAAGGAATGAAAACTAGGACATAAAGACATGCTAAAAGGATAAACCTCTATTTTAAGAAAGTACGTGCAGTTTGGTACCTCTATAATTTAAAGCCAAGCTCACTAAACAAAAGCGCATTTGTTTTTCCATAATAGACTGATATAGAACGACTTATGAGAACACCTGAAGTCGATTATTGATAAAGTCACTACTTTTGAGACACAAAACGGCTTATACACTTTGGTACCGTTTCCTATTTAGGGGTTCAAATCATGATTGACCAATTCCAGAATATATTTTTTTAACGTCACGCCATCGTCGAATACACGTCGTTTCATCTGCTTGTAGAGATCGAGCGGTACATCAAGCGTAATACGCCGACTTTCGTTGACGGGCTGAACTTCTTCGATTATCGGTTGCGGGACAACGGCAACCACAACGGGTTCGACAATTTCCTCGGCGTGCAGTTTTTGTACCATGCGGTCTGTTGCCTCCAGATTCGGCTCCTTTTTGGGTAAAGCGATTTTAGGTGCAAGTCTCAATGTATCTTTTAAACCCAATTTTTTATCTGACATGATTTTCTGATTTTTTTGTTGAAAATATGGTACATCCCGATACAGTCGGGACTGAGGGGGGACAAAATAGACAAAAACATATTTGCGGCAAAACATTTTTACTGCAAAATGTTTTTATGCTTTTGTTATAATCCCTAAAATTTCATTGTAAAGCGCAATAAACTCGCTTTTGGCTTTCTCATCCTTGAATTCATACACACCAAGCCCTTTAATCACCGCTTCACGATAGGCGACACGAGGGCGAAGCATGCTTTCCAGTACAGGAATTTCCGTTTCGTTCAGCACTTCTTTAAATTCTTTGTTCAAGTTGAAGTTAGACTGGAACTGATTCAGGATGAAGTAAGCAGGTATCTCACCTGATTCTTTTTGCGCCCGTGCATCAGCCAATCGTTCTAAAAATTGCTCGGTCGCCCAAATGTCTAAACCACTTGGTAGGATAGGCACAAGGACAATGTCCGCCAGCAAAATAATGCGACTTGTGACACGATCGAGCGACGGTGTTCCGTCAATCAGTACGATTTCGTAGTCGGCATTGAGCTGTTTGATATTGCTCGATAAAGTTTTTTCGGGCGTGCCGAATGCTGGAACTGGAGGTAAATCTGCATCCCGCAGGCTCGACCACCGCAGCGCACTTTGATTGGTGTCGGCATCTGCTATACAGACCTTGTAGCCTGATTGGGCAAAACACACCGCTAAATTTTGTGTGATGGTCGATTTACCAACGCCGCCTTTGAGCGAAGTAATGGATATTATCATGCGTTTTTAAGGTTTTGCGGCGAAACATTTTGCAGTAAAAATGTTTTTACGTTTATGCTGCAAAATGTTTTTCATGCCTTTTTTATTTTTGTTTATTTTGAGCCGCATTTGTTTCGTCTCACTGATAGAGCGGCATTTGTTTTGTTTTAAAGCCTTATATTTTAGAAAAAAGCCCTTATCATCGGTAGGGTGGGGGTGAATGCGCGGGAACAAATAAGGAATTCCAAACAATCACCATTTTCTTGGGGCGAAGCTACGGCAAAACATTTTTACTGCAAAGCGTTTGTCTGTTTAAATGTTTTGCTGTAAAAACATTTTTACTGCAAAACTGCATTATTTTTATAGTTTTGGATAAACGTTCACTGAATAATGGTAGGATGGCCTTATATTCATACCGTTTGAGTTGAATAATAACCATAAATCGAGACAATAGAAGAGCACCTATATATAATAGGTGTCGTAAAAACGTTTTTCTAATCGTGCTTAACTAAAAAGATAGGCTGCAGAACCGCCTACCATAAAAGGGCTATTAAATGTTTGTAGAAGGAAAATTATATTTTTTCATCAAATAAAACTTGTTTTCCATTTGTTTTTTACCTTTGCCGCTAATTCCACAGTTATTGAAGTTTTAAACTTACACATGAACCATAATAGACCGACTCTTTTTAACGATACAGTATTATTACCTATGACAATTTCAGACCTAACTTTTGGGTTGCCTTTGACTGCACATAATTGTCTTTTTCAAAGAAATATTGAAGAATAAATCTTTTAATTTGACCACATCCGTATGGATATGGTCAGCAACAGGGTTTGCCTTTTTTAATAATATTTTGTCTAAGTATGTAATTAATCGAGATAATGTGTAGTTTTGCTACTCAATTTTGTGTCTGATTTTAGAAGTATTTTTGTTTCGTATTTTAGAGTGATATTGTTTGGCTTTTTTGTAAAACCAAAGAATATCATTTTATGTCTGCTGTTTTTGAGTGTGAGATGCCTTTATTCAATTTTTAAAGGAACCAGTGTACCGGGACACATGAAAGGCGAAGCCATGTCTTTAATCCAAATAAACCTTATGTAAATGAATAAAATAAAACTTACCATTTTGAATTCTAAAGCATAGTAAATCAAGGCTTAAAAAATTCATCATTCATCATTTATAATTCATCATTCACTAAGCTTTGTTCAATTTTTTTTTCAAAAATAAAGATTCAGCCGCCCTTGATTTTTCTGGAATAGGTGTAGATATCCATTCGCATTTGATTCCAGGGATTGACGATGGCGCAAAAACTTTGGACGATTCTTTAGTTTTGATTCGCGGATTGCAAGATTTAGGTTTTTCTAAAATCATTACGACCCCACATATATATAATGAGTATTACCCAAACACAAAAGAAATAATAGGGGAGGGGTTGGTAGATCTGAAATTCGCTTTGAAACAAGCCAACATACAGATGCCGATAGAAGCCTCCGCTGAATATTTCATGGATGATCATTTTGAGGGTTTATTGGAAGATAAAAACATCCACCCTTTAAAAGGTAAATATGTATTGGTGGAAATGTCGTTTTTTGGCGCGCCACCCAAATTAGAAGATTATCTTTTCAAAATACAGCTCAAAGGTTTTACACCGATTTTAGCACACCCAGAGCGGTATCTCTTCTTTCAAAACGATTACGAACATTTCCACGAGTTAAAAGCCAAAGGCGTTTTGTTTCAGCTCAATGCTACCTCCATCATGGGTTATTATGGCAAACCCGTGAAAACCATGGCACACAAACTGCTAAAAGATAAACTCATTGACTTGATAGGTACAGATGTTCACCACATAGGACATATAGAATACCTCAAGTCAAATATTAAAAACAAAGAATTTCAACAAATCTTATCACGATATGTATTTCAAAATGCCGAAATTTTCGGTTAACAGTATAAAAAGCAATGGGCAACGGGTAAAAATGAAAGGGCTAAAAAGCACCCCCTCAGTAAAACAGATTATTTACTTCTTACTTTTCACTTTTCATTGTTCACTTTTCACTTCCTGTTTGACACATAAAGAATTGATCAATTTCAGAACAGGGGAGGAGCCAGTACCGACTTTGTCCCATATGTCGAAACAAGACATCCTGAACCAAGCAGATATTAAGTTGCAAACCAATGATGTGTTAGCCATTATTATCGCATCGCCTGATGGCATATTGGCAACGCCTTTCAATATTGTATCCACGCAGCAAGGCGCACAAACGTTTACACCGAATTCTCCAACCACTTATCTCATCAACAGTGCAGGTGTTATTGACTTGCCAACCATTGGTACCATCAAAGCGGCGGGCTTGACCGTCAACGAAGTCAGAGAAGAAATCCTTACCCGCGTCTCAAAAGATTTGGTGAACCCCTCAGTAAATGTGCGCTTGATTAACTTCAAAGTCTCAGTTACTGGAGAAGTTGGGCGTCCAGGTGTTATTCAGGTTCAAAATGAACGGATGACAATTATTGAAGCCTTGGCGGAAGCGGGTGATTTTACACCCTACAGCAATCGCCGCCACGTCATGGTGATCAGAGAAAAAAACGGTGTCCGTGAAATTGGGGAATTAGACTTTAAAGACACCCAATTTTTTACGTCGCCCTATTATTTCCTCCAACAGAACGATGTCATATACGTCGAACCGATAAAAGGTAAGATTGCTCAAATACAACAACCCATCAATACTTATATACAACCTGTTGTATCGGCTCTGTCCGTCATCGCGACTTTAACATCTTTGATTTTTTTGTTTAGTCGCTAATATGGGTTATGTGTTAAACACTAACCATAACTCATAATTCATAACTCATAACTCATCCAGTGAATAATCAAGTTCCTTTTAATACAACAAACATACAACAGCTCGAAGAAGAAAAACCGATTGACATACGCCGCATTATTGGCTTAGTTATGCGGTATTGGTATTTGTTAGTTATATTCCCAACCCTTTGCGTTGCTTTGGCTTTCTTATACACCCGGTATTTGGTGTCGCAATACAAAGTCACTTCGACGATTTTGATTAGAAAAGACGACAGTCAAAAAGGCAGCAAAGCAGGCGGTGGAATGATTGATGCCTCTATGTTGTTCAGTGGCAATGCCTCAAATGTGGCAGATGAAGTGGAAATTCTAAAATCCCGCACCTTGATGACACAGGTATTGAAGGAATTGAACATCAACCCTATCATTATTGTCAAGGGCAGATTGAAAAGCGCAGAGTATTACAACAACAGCCCTATTATCGTTGACTCATTTTATCTTGACCTCGAGGAAGGCGTAAAAAGACTGACTTTAGATATCAACGTCATTGACAACCAAAATTTTGAAATCGCCCATAATAATAAGAAAATAACAGGACAGTTTGGAGTACCGGTAGGCGTGGACAAATCTTTTTTTATTCTGAAAAAAGTCGGTGATTTTACATTTTATTCTTACTCTATTGAATTTGAAGATTCAGAGTCTTTAAGCCAAGAGTATCTAAAAAGATTAAGTGTCTCGCCAATAAAGGCGGCTGGGGGTTCGGGTGTCTCAAATGCCTTATCATTGACTTTAGAAGATGCCATACCTGAACGCGGGGTGGATGTTCTGACCAAACTGGTTGAAGTCTATAATCGCTTTGGCATTGAAGATAAAAACAGTGGCGACAAAGGAGCTTTGACATTTATTGATGGGCGGATAGATTTACTCACTGGGGAAGTCAATTCCGCAGAAAAAGATATTGAAAACTACAAACGGTCTCAAGGCATTACGGCAGATGTTACGACAGATTTAAACTATCTTTTTACCAAATTAGGAACTTCAGATGCCAAAGTAACAGATTTAGAAATCAAAAAGTCGGTTTTTAGAGCACTCCTCGAATCGTTGCAAAATCAAGAGGGGAGGGGCGATTTTAGTTTGATGCCCATGAATTTGGTGGAAAACAATTCAGTAATTGCCACACAAATTGGAGAATACAACAAACTCGTTTTGGAACGCGAAAGGTTATTGAAATTTGCCAAAAAAGAGAACCCGAATGCTATTATATTAGAAAGCCAAATCAGAGACACGCGAAAAAATATCCAACAGAATATTGATGCCAATTTGCGCAATATTCAACAAGAAATTAACTTGTCCTTAGACAAGTTCAAATCTGAAAATTCAGCAGCCGTTCAGAAATTGCGCGAAACGCCTAAAAAACAACGAGAACTTTTAGAGATTACCCGTGTTAAAAGTATAAAAGAAAGCATCTACTTATTCCTCCTTCAAAAGCGAGAAGAAACCTCTTTGTCTCTGGCAACTACTGTCGCCAATGCCCGAATTTTAGACGCGGCTATCAGTACAGCAAATCCAATAAAGCCCAATAAAAAGCAAATTGTTTTAGTGTCTTTGTTGGTGGGTATCATTATTCCGATTGCCATTATTTATATCCTTATTTTGCTCAATGACACCATCGAAAATGAAGACGATATTCGGGCACAAACTGCCACGCCGTTTTTGGGGTATGTCACTATGGGTAGAGACATCAAAAAGCAGATTGTCGTTGAAAAAGGCAGTCGTACAGCGACAGCAGAGACATTTCGGTTGTTGCGTTCTAATTTGCAATTTATGCTGGCGGCTTCTGACAATAAAACAGTGTTGACAACCTCCTCTATGAGTGGTGAAGGCAAAAGTTTTGTCACCTTGAATTTGGGGGTCAGTATGGCGATGTCTAATAAGAAAACAATCATTTTGGGCTTTGACTTGCGCAAACCTAAACTGACGACTTATTTGCAAAACACATCTGACAAAACAGACAACGAAGGTTTAACCAATTATTTAGTGGGTGATGTAACTTTGGATAAAATTGTACATCAATCGCACGTTCATCCAATGTTGTACTATATATCCAGTGGTCCTGTGCCACCGAATCCTGCCGAATTGATTATGCAAGAGCGCACGGATAAACTCTTTGAATACCTTAGAAAAGAATTTGAGTTTATCATCATTGATACACCGCCGGCAGGTATGGTCGTTGATGCGGCTCTGTTGGCTAAATATGCTGCAACGACCCTTTATGTCACGCGTTTTGGTGTCACCAAAAAAGGGCAGTTGCGCATTGTGGACAATATGTATAAAGAAGGTAAATTACCGAATCCCAGTATCGTGCTCAATGCGGTGAAAACAGGCAGAGGCTATGGTTATGGCTACGGTTATGGCTACGGTTATGGCTACGGTTATGGTGAGGACAATCCAAAGAAAACGTTGGGCAAACGATTGAGGGGGTTGTTTTCTAAGAAAGGGTGATTCGGGTGAATCAGGATTTTTGGGATGGTAAGGAATGGATAGGATTTAGCGTTTTTTGACCACTGTTTTGGCTGATTCGACAGATTTACGCTGATTTTATTTTGTTATCCTGTAAACACAGAAGTCCAGGACGATTACCGAATACCGTAACGGTAGAAAAAATGAAGAGCGGTGTGTCTTATGCACCCAATCCCGTTTTACTAAAATTCATGGAAAACTTGCGTTATATTGATAAATTGGGTCGGGGTATTCCGATGGTCTATCAAACGGCTATCAAAAACAATAAAACCTTGAACTTAGAAGAGCAAGGCGAAGAATTTGTGCTCACTTTATCATTATAGACAACAAATATATTGAATGAAAAAATTTAACACATAGCCACATAGAACACATAGCCATTTTGTCATCCTGTAAGGAACTAAAAAAGCTATGTGCTCTATGTGACTATGTGTTAAATTTTTCACTTTTCACTAACTCAAGTAATAACAACCCCCACAGCCGTTGTAAACTCACTCTTGACTTCACCTGCGCCATGTGCGCGTACCCGAAACTCATAAACGGAATCGGATGGTAAGCCAGATAGTTCGATAGAACAATTGCTCGTATAATCACCGTTTTGCCAAACAGTTTCGCCTTTAAGCCGTCTTTCGATGGCATAAGTACGCGCACCAACAACCTTTGACCAAGTCAAAAATACAGAACCCGGTTTGGTTCTAATATCTACGGCATTAAAATTAGTAGGGGGCAAAACAGGAACAGGGTCTTTCCGACTGGTTTTAGGACGCGTCGATTTGCGCAACGCAAAACCGGAAGCATTAATGACTTCTTCATCGCCTTTTGCCAAAGCCTCTACCAAAACAGATGTGAGATACAATTGTTTGACCAATTCGAGGCGGCAGTTCTCGCGTAAAACATTGCGATTGGGTCCTTTATAATTTTCAAAGTCAAGCTTGGCATCTGAAAAAGCTTTATGGGCAGGCGCCAAATCCGCTAAAGCGGCTACTTTGATGGAACCCAAGATCGGATTTTCATCCAAACGGGTTTTGACCAAGGCACTGAATGATTCCAATTCAGGCGGTGTCATGTTCTTGTACGTGTGATTTATCATTGTATAAAGATTAAAATTAAGAAATATATTTTTTAAATACACAACATTCAGAGCATCGAGAAAAATAAAAGTAGAAATATACGTCATCCGGTCTTTGCGCTAAACGAATATGTATAAAAAATATATTCAAATAACATGCCAATTATTTGGACGATTTGTTTTTTTTATTATTGAAATTCATTTTCATGCACTAATTTGTCAAATGCCAAAACAAATGTCCCAAGCCTCTAAATAATTAGTCAAGCGATAAAACAAATGTCCTAAGCCTCTAAATAATTAGTCAAGCGATAAAACAAATGTCCCAAGCCTCTAAATAATTTGTCAAACGACGAAATGATTTTAATTTTGAAACCTTAAAAACGTCTCAGGCAGGGCTTTCTGATTTTAATATTGAAAATATTAACCCCACGACACTGTTGTTTCAAACAGGTTATTTGACCATAAAAGAATACGACGACAAGCGGCTACTCTATACCCTAAGTTATCCGAATAACGAAGTCAAGCACAGCCTTTTACAATACTTAATGGGGGCTTATAGATATGACTATGCAGATAAATCTATGCCCTTAGCCGCCATTTTGTGCGAGGCTTTTGAGCATAATAACATACCCGAAGCCCTATCGGTCATCAATTTTTCGTCAGAACATAAAAAAGTCGAAAGCTATTTATTGAAAGTCATTTAGACCCCCCTCAGTATAAAAACGTAAAACTAAGTTGGAAAATAAACTCATTTTGCCGTATTTTTGTAGAAAAATACAATAATGATTATAGCCAATCCAATATATGATGTGGTATTCAAATATCTTTTAGAAGATCTTGAAATAGCCCGCGAACTACTTTCAATGATATTGGGAGAAGACATCATCAGCATTGAAATTAAGCCACAAGAAACAGCTACCGAGATAACTGGAAGCAATATTAATATCTTACGCTTTGATTTCAAAGCCGTTATTAAGACCAATACAGGAGAGATAAAAAAGATATTGATTGAGTTACAGAAAGCCAAACAGGTCTTAGATGTGATGCGATTTAGACGATATTTGGCAGATAACTACAAAAAAGAAGATGAAGTTCTGACAGATAAGGGAGAATTAGAAAAACGTCCTTTACCGATTGTGACTATTTATTTTTTAGGATTTCCATTAGACAATATTGACCGTGGTGTTGTTAAAATCAATAGAGGGTATTGGGATGTCATAACAGAAGAATTGATAGATGTCAAAGAGGATTTTGTAGAATTACTAACGCATGATTCTTATTTGATACA
>JAYVFS010000083.1:0-4946 GCA_043772905.1 Saprospiraceae bacterium
TAGCGGTCGAAAATGTTGTTTCTACCGAAGCCATGATGAATACGTTGCAAGAAAGCAACAAAAACCTTTTGGTTATCACGACAGGATTCAAAGATGTGACCTCTGATTTTAAGTCTATTAGTCATAAATTAACGACTAAAGACGGCTCAATAGGCAAATTACTGAATGACGATGCCCTTTACAATAATATCAATAGTGCAAGTCTTTCGCTTAAAAATGCATCAGAAAAAGCCCAACAATTGGCTCTTTCGCTTAATAATTTTAGTGAAGGATTAAACAAAAAAGGAACCCTTGTCCATGATTTGACAACGGATACAGTTGTCTTTAACTCGATTAAAAGTTCTGTTTTACAATTGCAACAAATGGCGGATACAGCCAATGTATTTATTGCAAACCTAAAAAAAGTCGGCAATAATCCCAATACAACCATCGGCGTATTGATGCACGATGAAGAAGCGGGTGCATATTTAAAAGGAACAATAAAGAATTTAGAGAGCAGTTCAAAAAAATTAGATGAAGACTTAGAAGCCCTCCAACATAATTTTTTGCTTCGACGGTTTTTTAAAAATAAAGCGAAAGCTGCTAAAAAGCCTTTGGCGAATTAGTTGTACTAATGGATAATGGATAGTTGATAATGAATAATTCAAAAAGTTGAAAATTAGTATGGTACATTCGTCTGTTTCAAATATTTAATCATTTTACTGTACAATTGTTTTTCGTCAATCGGTTTAGAAATATAATCATTCATACCAAGGGCAATACATTTTTCAACATCTGCTGTTGTGACATCTGCGGTGAGGGCGATGATGGGAATTTGAGAATTGAGGGTGTTCCGGATATAAGTGGTGGCTTCAAAACCATTCATCACAGGCATTTGTAAATCCATCAAAACAATATCGTAGGTGTTTTTTTGAAGGTATTCAATAGCCACTTTTCCGTTATTGACGATATCAATATCAAAACCAAAGTCTAACAATATTATTTTTATCAAAAGTTGATTCAGTACGATATCTTCGGCAACCAAGACTTTTACATTATTTACGCCCGCTTCATGGGATTCGTCCTTTTCAACCTTACCTTTTTGGATGCGCTCTGTTGTCTTTTCGGCTTTTAAGGTTATTTTAGGAAATTGCATAACAAAACAAAAGATTGAGCCTTTCCCCAGTTCACTACTAACGCTGATTGTCCCTCCTTGACGTTCAACTAATTGTTTAACTATTGCAAGTCCTAAACCCGTTCCGCCATAAGAACTACTGATTTCTTTGCCCGCTTGTTCAAAATTATTGAAAACGTGCTCTAATCTATCTTCGCTTATACCAATGCCCGTATCTTTGAGCTCAAATTCGATAGTCGTTTCTGCTTCTTTTTCACTTAACAGACGCGCACGAAAGGTTATGCCTCCTTTTGCCGTAAATTTTACAGCGTTACCCATCAGATTGAGAATGATTTGACGCAAACGCATAGGGTCGCCGATGACCATTGCGGGAATTGTCTCATCATATTCTTTAACCAATACTAAATTCTTTTCTTTGATTTTGGGTTCAAACAATTGTAGCATATTGGAAATAGCATCAGATAAGTTAAAAGGCTTTTGTTCAAAGGTCATTTTACCTGCATCAACTTTGGCAAGGTCGAGTATGTCATTGATTAAAACAATCAAAGCATCGCCCGAAACTTTAATGGCATTGATGTATTCTTTTTGTTCTTTATTGAGGTCTGTTTTCAAAACCACATGCGTAAACCCAATAATGGCATTCATGGGTGTTCGGATTTCGTGGCTCATATTGGAGAGAAATTGTTGCTTGGCTTTTACGGCATCTTCTGCTATTTGTGTTTTTAGTTCAGCGTGATTTTTTGCATCAATTAATTCGTTTTTGGTGAGAACATGTGGGGTTGTTTCATACGCAATAATGGTAACACCTAAGATAGTTTCATCTATTTCGCGGTAAGGTTGGTAAACAAAATTGAAATAGACATCTTCCAATTTGCCATTTCGGACTAATGGGAAAAGCATTTCATACCCTTGAAAAGGAATGCCTGTTATATAGACATTATCAAGTAATAAAGGAACTTCACTTTCCTTAAGCTCTGGTAAAATGTCAATCAACTTTTTACCTTCAATATCCTTTCCTTTTCCCCATATTTCTTTAACACTGTCGTTAGCAAGCGTTATCACCATGTCTTTTCCTCTTAATATCGCAAAAGCAAAAGGCGATTCCATGAGCATCATATTGTAGCGTTTATTGCTGTCTTCTATGACTTTCAATGCTTTTTGCTCCATCTCAAGCCGTTCTTCCAATGCTTTTTTCTCTTGCAATTGAAGTTCAATAGCTAACCGTCTGACTTCGGTAATATCCACAATAGTGAGAATAATGAGTTCTTCGTTGTGACTTAACTGAACAATGCGATGGGCATTGAGTAACAGTATTTTATGACCCACAATAGGAAAAGTATGTTCTACCTCAAAATTATGAAAAGGCTTATTGTTAGTGACTACTTCATCAAGCAATTCGCGCAAACGCGGAATATTCCAATGATTATTACTTAATTTATACAGCAATACACCTATAATATCGTCTTCTCTTACTTGAAATGTTTTACAGAATGATTTATTGACTGATTTAACCCGTATGTTTTTATCTAAAATAAGCATGGGTTCGTGAATCGTCGCCACAATTGCTTCATTGTAATTATGCAATTCTTCTACTTGCTGAATACGGGCGTGCAATTCTTGATTGCTGGTTGTGAGTTCTTCATTAGTGGATTCAATTTCTTCTTTTGATGTCTCTAATTCTTCATTTAAACTTTGTAATTCTTCATTGCTTGACACAATTTCTTCATTAGCACTTTGCAATTCTTCATTAGCCGCCTCTTGGTCGTCAACAATAGTTCCCATATCAAAACGCGCTGCCGCCAATTCTTCTTCTAATTTCTTTATGCGGCGGTCTTTTGCAACGGCGTTGTTTTTTCCTCTCTCATCAAAGGTTTCCATTATTTCCATTTGTTGTCCCGTAAAAACAACGATTAACAAAGGTTCGTCGCCTTCTATTTTAAGCGGAGTGACTTCTATATTAACGATTTGTACAGCATTAGCTATTTTATCGCGGTTCATTTCAATGCCTGTCTTACGGACAGTTTGTTTTGTTTTAATGGCATGATGAATGGCATTGCGCAATTCAAAAGTAATTTCACTGTGCGCCATCTTCAATATGTTAAAACTGGCTTTGCCCGATGCTTGCTGCAAATACAAGGAAGTAGCTCCTCTAAATTGTAGTATCTCCAAGTCGTGATTGATAATAACACTGGCGGGTACGTATTCATTGAGCAAAATAGCATCAAATGCACTTCCCAAATTACTCTTACTATTAGCAGTTGTCTTTTTAGGAATAAGGGTTGTGATACGCTCTTTATCGAAGAAAGCCGTGTTTGCATGACG
Organism: Saprospiraceae bacterium; assembly: GCA_043772905.1. GTDB lineage: Bacteria > Bacteroidota > Bacteroidia > Chitinophagales > Saprospiraceae > JAAFJT01. The sequence goes on from JAYVFS010000083.1 coordinate 3,437, forward strand.
TGGTGTCGGGTCAGGAATTCTGAATGTACCCACAATCTTCTTACGAGCGTAAATTTTATACTTTTTACTGAGGGGGGTAAAAAATTGCGTGGACGTGCCTATGGTTTCTGATTTGCCAAGCATCAAACAACCATTGTCATTGAGTGCGTAGTGAAAGGTGGAAATAGCTTTTTTCTGGGCAGATATATCCAAATAAATAAGCAGATTGCGGCAACTGATAAAATCTATGCGTGAAAAAGGCGGGTCGCTCAAAATATTGTGTTGTGCAAAAACGCAGACATCACGCAAGGCTTTAACAATGCGGTATTTATCCTTCGTTTTTGTAAAAAACTGTTGAAGATATTTAGGGGACACATTTTTAAGTTGTTGTACTGTGTATTCACCTATGCGGGCTTCATTGATGGCTTCTACACTTAGGTCAGAAGCAAAAATTTGAAAAGGTATTTTGAGTGCTTTATTCTCTTCTAATTCAAACAGTAACATACCAATCGAATACACTTCTTCACCGGTGGCACAAGCGGCAACCCAAATACGCAGTGTTTCACCTGCTGCTTTACTTTTGATTAATCGAGGCAGAATGATGTTCTTTAAATTGAGAAAAGCATCGCTATCTCTGAAAAAATCAGTCACATTGATGAGCAAATCATTATAAAGCAAGTCTGTCTCTTTGTTGTCCTCTTCAAGTAATTCTGCATATTCCTTTATTGTTTTTATTTTATGAATCAACATCCGACGGAGCATACGCCGCTTGATGGTATTCATTTTATAGTGGCTAAAATCAACGCTTTTTACTTTATGTATCAGTTGAATAATGCTTTTTAAATCGGGGTCGCTGTTGTCAATCTCATCTTCGAGGGCGGGTTTTAAGCCATTTTGCTTCATTAATGGGTGTTTACTCATTAACATTAACTCCATTGCAATGTCTTTGGGCGATAAAACAAAATCTACGACACCTTCGGCAATGGCTGAATGGGGCATACTTGTAAATTTTGCGGAGTCGTCTTGTGCAAACGTCATGCCTCCTGCCAATTTTATTTCTCTCAACCCGCGTGTTCCGTCATGGGCACTGCCTGATAGGACAATACCAATCACATTTTCCTTATGCGTTTCGGCTAAGGAAGAGAAAAGAACATCAATGGACAAATTAGATTTTTTGTTACTCGGACGCGGCAATAACTGTATGTGACCGTCTGTCACTTCTATCTCTTTATCGTAAGGAATGACATACACATTATTGGGTACCATCTTTTCCATATCATCTATATCCTGCACTTTCATCGAAGTGACCTTCGATAAAATGGGTGTCAACATACTTTTATGGTCGGGACTAAGATGCTGGACATAAATATATGCCATGCCCGTCGTAGGAGAGAGGTTTTTCAACAGCTGCGTAATCGCTTCTAATCCACCCGCCGAAGCACCAATAGCCACCACTGTAAAAGGCTCTAAGGTTTCTTTATGTGGCTTAGACGGTGTTTGGCTTTCCACGTTTACTGTTTTGGGTTCAATT
>JAYVFS010000084.1:0-15349 GCA_043772905.1 Saprospiraceae bacterium
CCAAGAAATGCTTACGACCACAACAGTAATGTTTTACAACTGAATTGGACACAAAACTCATTCAACGATGTTTTTTTTCCAACAAAAGGCAGCCGCACAAGTATTGACCTCGGTTTGCGTTTTCGGAACTTCTTCGAGTTGAATATTTCAGCCTTTGAAGGGTCAGTAGATTCGGGCGCTTTTCAACGCCTCATATCGCCGCAGGAAGGGCAATTTGTACCGAAACAAGTCGGCAAAATCCTTTTGAGACATCAAACTTTCGTGCCTTTATCCCCAACGGTTGCGTTGACGTTTGGCATCAATTTGGGCGTTTTGTGGGATCCTGATGGGGGTGATAGCCTGTATTTGCCCAATTCGGTGGGTAAAGACTTTTCACATCGTTATGTTTTTCTAAATGACCGTTTATACATCGGTGGTTCGCGGCTACAACAGCGCGACAACCGCATCAACTTCATTGGTTTACGCCCAGGCGAGGTTTCGTCATATTCTAATGTCTCCATGTTCAATATCGGGGTGCAATACACACCTGTTCGACGCATATTTTTGAACCCCTCAGTATCTTATGGCTTTGCGAACCCACGAGGTTTTAATTCATTCAGCGGCTTGTTGCGTAGCGATTTGCAGATGTTTGGCTTTGGTTTGAAAGTGGGTTATCAATCGCCTTTTGGACCAGTTGTCTTTACCGTCGAGAACGGCAATGATTTGTGGCGAACCTTTTTGTCGGTTGGTTTTCCGTTTTGATTTTTTTTAGACCACAGATGACACTGATTTGAATCAGTGTCATCTGTGGTCTAAAAATCCTATTTAATCTTATCCAACAAAGCCTGCGCTTCCTTAGATTTCCAAGTTTGACCCCTCAGTAAAGTTTGTAAACTTTGCTTCGCGGCATCATTTTGACCTAATTTGATGCAAGACAAGGCATAAAACCACTGCGATTCTGCTTCAAAATTGCCTTGACCATTTTCGATGATGTTTTTAAAACCCAAAGCCGCTTGCGCATAATCGGGTTTTGAAGCATATAAATAGCTCAATGACATATAAAATTGTTGCTCGACCGTCGGCGTAGGGATAGCTTCAATGAGCGTAACAGCTTTATCAAATGCACCATCCCGATAAGCATTTTTGGCATCTGCCCAATTTTTCAAGTCGTCATTTTGAGGCTGCATGCGTACAGAAGGAGCAGCAAAGCGCTCATTTTTCAAGGCAATATCAGTCAAATCCAAAGCCGTTTTGGTATCCACATTCCACCACCAAAAACCAACTGCTAATAGTAATGTGGCTGCAATACCCATAATAAACCGACGCATCGTTGAACGTTGTGCCGTCATTTTGGTCGGTTGAATAGCGTCATTTGCCGCACTCGAAACAGGCGTGGCTGACCTATCAATGCCTTGTTTTTTCAACAAAGCATTCCATTTTTGGCGCAATTCACGCTCAACTGCTTGCTCGACGAGGCGTTTTTCGACCCCCTCAGTATCGGCGGCATTCAGTTCGTTGTTCTGATATTTTTTTAATAAATCTTTCATTGTTCTATTTTTTTAAGGCGTATAGATTTCAAAAAAATAAGATTTGAGTTTGTCCATGCACCGCTCTTTGCGTTTTCTAATATTAGCTTCCGCTTCATTGAGCGATTGAGCGATAATTTTTAGTTGTAAACCATCATAAACATGACTTTTCAATAAGTTTTTACAATCCTCACCCATTTTTGTCCAAGCCGAATCGAGGACTTTTAGTTGGTCTTCGTCAAAGCCACCTTCTGCTTCGTCAGCATGGTCGGCTTCGTTGACATCCAATTCAGAAACAGGCATCCGCTTGTTTTTTTCTAACCATTTCAAATAGCTATCTTTTGCCATTTTAGTAAAATAAAACCGCAAATTGCCGTATTCGACCTTGTTTTCAAGCAATCTTTTGCGAAAAGCGATGATGGTTTCTACCGTTATATCGTAGGCATCGTCTGCTTGTGCAGAACAATTTCTGATGAGATACACGCGGCAATCGTCAAAATGTTTGACAAAAACATGTTCAAAAAGCGTTTCATCCCCCCTCAGTAAATCAGCTTTCAAGTCTGCAAATTCGGCTGCTTTCAGCCCAAAATTTTGAATTGGATTATCGGACATATTTTAGTTTCTATTTTTATAATCTAAAACGGTGTTTAACGTGACACGTTGCACCTTATTATTTTATCATAATCAATCTCAGCACTTCTTTTTGTCATTTTGAGCGCAGCGAAAAAATCTGAACCCACCATAATATTAGGTTGTATTCAAGCCAATTCTGCAAATTAAGATTTTTTCGCTGCGCTCACAATGACAAAAAGAAAAGCGAAAATTACTGATTTTCGTCCAAAAATAAACATAAAGTCTTGAAAATCAATTTTTTAAAATCAAAACAAAAAAATAAGTAAAAAAAAGCATTTTAAAATGTCACGCAACGGCACATCTTAGATTATACAATCGAAGCACCAAAAGAGGGCATCTCAAAAATCGAAAAAATTTATTTCAAAAAAAATGTCACACGGCAATCACTTTTAGATTATACCGATGACAGACACAAAAACCCGAAATAAAAAGACCAATGAAAACGGACCCCAAAATTAATTTTAAAAAAAATGTCACGCAGCAATCACTTTGAGATTATATAAATGACAACAGAAAGAAAGACAGTTCCGAACAACAAATTATAATCAAAAATGACCCCTTCCCGGAAAAATCGGGGATTTCGTACCACAACAGTATAAATGTAATTTTAATCACAATTTTTATTTAATCACAATTTCTTGAACTTTTTAAAACAAATTAAAATGAAAAAGATCCTTTTTTTCGCCCTATTCCTCTTAGCGGCAAACGCTACTTTCGCTCAAAAAGCGACTCAAAAATCAGACGGCTCGTGGGTACTTGACGGTGTTCAAATGACATCAGATGACAAAACAGCCTTGTTGAATTTGCTAAGACCGTATCAATCGTCCTTCAAATTGCTTGAAGTAAACGGCGGCAGGCAAACCGCAAGTTACGGACAAGCCAACTTGCTCAGTGTCGCGATGAAAAACAAAACAACAACCGACGCTGCAGCGGCAAAAGGTACAGTCATTTTCCATACAAAAATGTGGAAAAATGTTATCAGCGAAACGCTTGTTGTACACAACCCTTCGGTCGTTATGAGCAGAGACATACAAAGTAAAGTCAATGCTATTATGACACGTTATGCACGTTAATTCAAACGGACAATAGGCAGAAATCAAAAATCAGTGGGTAGTAGGCAATAAGACACAAACAACATTTATAATCATTTGACAATCAGTCGTATAAGTGTGTTATTGAATCCTACTACCCTTACTGCTTAATCATTCCATCCCCTCAGTATCATCCAAAAATATCTTGTTTTTAAAAATAAACGGCAATGAAAAAACGAACTAAACTGTTGCGTTTAGCAGTGCTTTTGGGCTGCGCTTTTCATCTGATGAGCATTTTTTTGACCAATATCATCGCCTTAAATGCTTTCGAGGCAGCTAAAAATGGCTTACCTCCTCGCTCTGTCAAACTCTTAGATGTGGCTGAAAAATTGTCACAAAGTATCCCTCAGTCTATACAAACGACGATTGGTTTTTACGATACTTATACAGGCATCACGGGTTATTCCTTTTTTTCACCCGACCCGCCTTTTCCGTATCAAATCGTTGTTGAGCGGACAGATGCAAACGGCGGTCAAGCGGTCAACACTATGGCTTTTAAGACACAGGAAGGTTACAATCGCTTGACGGCGGCTTCTAACTTCATACGAGACATCAAAAACGACACGTTGAAGGATTTGGTCATGCGCTCAGTTGCGGCTCGAACGTATGAGAAATTCCCTGAAACCCATCAATTACGCATTATCACAGCTTATTATATTCTTCCACCACCTAAAGATTTCAAAGATGGCAACAAGCAATTTTTTGAGCAGCACGCGCTCTATGAATTTGAAAAATATAGACCTTAATGGTTATTTTGGTCGCATCGAAACCGCTTTATTTAACGAAACAAACGCTCGGCATTGGGCTTTTTTCCGAATCGGAACGGCATTGGTTGCTTTGAGTTTGATGCTGTCGTTGAAAGCTGATTTGCTCGATTTATACGGCAAATTCGGCTATATTCAAGGTGATTTGATTGATATTTCACTACCTGATTACCAATTGCGTTTGAGCTATTTGATGCACTGGTTAGGCATTGCCGACGCACAAGAAGTCGCTTTTCTAAATGGCGTTTATTGGACTTACATTGGGGTTTTGGTCTGTTTGCTTTTTGGCTTTTTGACACGTCTCGCTGCGGCAGCAGGTTTGTTTTTGCAACTCCTATTTTTAGGTTCAGGCATTGCATATAATTATGGTGGCGATTGGTTTATTGCCAATTCATTGTTTTACTGCTTGCTTTTTCCTGTCAGCAACACCTTGTCAATTGACACCCTAATATTCCGCAGAAAAGCACCTGTTTTTAAGATTTACACCCTTGTTTTGCAGATTCACCTGTGTTTTGTCTATCTTTTTGCAGGATTTTCAAAGTCACTCGGCACAACTTGGTGGAATGGTGAAGCGATTTGGCGTTCTGTCATGGCACTTGATTTTCGGATGTTTGACGTGACTTTTTTATCCAACTACCCCGCTTTGTTGACCGCTTTGGGCATCTCCGTCCTCATTCTCGAATTTTTTTACCCCTTATTTATTTTCACAAAAAGAACAAGACGGTTTTGGCTTTTAGCAACCGTTGGTATGCACGTCGGTATCGCTGTTTTCATGAAATTATGGTTTTTTGCCGCCATTTTGATTGTATGGAATATCACCGCTTGGGGTTTTCAGACAGAAAAAAATAGGGTGAAGGCAACAGTTTAGAGTAGTCTATAAATTTTAAAGAATATCACAATTGTTTGATAATTAATGTTTTATACCCCTCAGTAAAAAGCCCTTTCCTGTTACAACAAATCAAGTTGTAACAGGAAAGGGCTTTTTGTTTACACGCCTTTTTCACACTCAACTATTTGCCCTCTCAATGACAAAAGTGTTGAGAACGGGGAATTTATTTTTCTAAAATCCGAAAATAAAATGTCACGCTGAAACCCCTTTCAGATTATACATGCAACAACAGCAAAACGACTTCAAAAACAATGAAAAACAAACCCCAAAAATTATTTTTCAAATAAAATGTCACGCCGAAAACCTTTTGAGATTATACAGATAACAACAGTAAAAAAGACAGTTCCGACACAACAAATTATCACACGAAATTTTAATCACAATTTTTAATAATCACATTTTCTTGAACATTAAAACAATTTTAAAAATGAAAAATTCAATCATCATCATCGCCATCGCGTTCATCGCAACCTTCTCAATTAACAGCGTAAAGGCTAACACTTACTTCCCAACAGCACCGACCATTTCGGCGAATAAATTTAAAATAACCATCACCATCAATTTTGGTCGCAGAAGCCAAGGCTGTTCAGGTACGGGTATATGCAGCATCGTTATTTCTGCCGAATTGATGACAAAACCCAGCGACAACAGCAGCACAGGCGTTGCCGAAACGAAAGATGGTAAACTCGTTATGACCCTCAACAAAAATTCCATGACCCGTGAAGCAATGGCTAAAAACTTTGCAAATGGCAAGTTTACAGTCGAAGAAGATTTTCAGGTTGCTGAAAACATCGTTTCGCCAAGAGATGCCGCTTCTGGACAAGCAACTGGCAGACGGCAATACCAACCTTTGGTCATCAGAAAAGGCATTTACAACGTCCAAGACAATGGTTCAACCCTTACAATCGTGTTTTAAAGTAGAACAACAATAGAGGTCAAAACCTCTGAATCCCCTAAGCGTCGGTCGTAGTTCATTGATGCTGCGACCGATTTTTAATCTCTTTTTTTGTCATTCTGAACGAAGTGAAAGAATCTAAAAGATTGACAATCAATATTTTAATCCAAATTCGGGAACTTTAAAAATGAATAAAAATGAAAGCGCAACACTTCACCACAAGACTTTTGATACCCCTCAGTATATTTTTGTTTTTAGTCCCAATCAAGGCTCAAAGAATAGCTGAAACGCAAGCCGTTTTTGACAATATCCGCGCAGATTCGACGCTTGGTCTGGAAGTTGGTGTGGGTGTTGGCTTAGATTTTTCGAGCCTTTCGCTTATCAATCCACGTCCGAATGAAGGGCAGAACAACATGGCTTTTGGCGGTTTATTGAACTTTTTTGCCAATTATACCGGTAAAAAAGTGATTTGGGACAATCGTTTTAACATTCAATTGGCAGCCCAAAGGGTAGGGGATAGGTCGCAACCGTTCTCCAAAACAGCCGATGTTTTTCAAGTCAATTCATTGCTTGGACGTAAATTGATTGGTAAAATTTATCTCGCAGGTATGGTTGATTTGCGCACACAATGCTTTTTTACCTATGGAAATGGTTATTTGGACAGCTATGGCGGAAAATATCCGTTGACTTCTGAACCATTTTCGCCAGCTACTTTGAAACTACTGCCCGGGCTTTTGTATCGTCCGAATAGCGATGTCAAAATCCTTTTTTCAGTCATTTCGTCAAAAGCCAATATCGTTGCGAACAGCTTTTTGGCAGCCCAAACGGGTGACAATACTGAGGGGATCGGTTTGCTCGGAAATCCGAACAGTGGCGACGGACAATTTCAAAACACAGACGTTCAGTTCGGCGCAGAACTGCGCGGCGAAATGACAAAGAAGTTTTTTAAAGACAAATTAATCGTGATGAGTGTCGTAGATTTGTACTCAAATTACTTGAAAAATCCACAAAACATAGCGTTTGAGTGGTATAATTCAATAGATTTGGTGGTTTTTAAAAATATCAGCATCAACTTAAAATCTGATTGGTTTTATGACCACAATGTTTTGGTCAAAATCGGTGGTGATGACAATAACTTAGGTCGCCGGATGTTCATTCGCAACGGTGCGTTCATCAAGTTTAATACATTATTCTAAGGTCATAAACCGAAATAATATGAAAAAAGAAATCCTTTTCCTCTCCTTTTTCTTTGTTTTAGGCTTTGCCAAAACGCAAACGATTAATTTTCAAGTTGTCGTTATTTTCAAGCCGAGTGCAACTTGGGCGAATATTACGAGTATCAAAACGGCTTTGAATGCTGTTCAGTTGGATTCAACATTTCCGTCACGAGCATTGCTGTGGCGTTGTTCAGCAACCGTTGGTTCGACTATAACGATTCCGAAACTGGGTGGAGGAACGGTGGTTTCAGCACCAATAACAAGCGGCGGCGGTGGTTCAGAAGCCGTCGGCGTCATCTGTAACAGTGGTCAGTCGGAAGGCGTTTCGCTCAACGATGTTTATATTATTCCTGAAAGGGATTCTTCGCAGAGATTCGAACCCATCCCTATTTTTGGCAGTATTGACTGTCCGGCGGCTGTGACGGACAGTATCGTGACGTGTTCATCGGGAAGGCGTGCGTTGCGTATGGCAATCATGGATTCGGGCATTGATATAGAAAGTGCTGCCTCTGCAACGACAATAGTGATTCGCCACGACTCGCTGAAAGCCTTTGTCGCTTACCGAACAGGCGAACCGATTGACGGCATTGACAATGACGGAAATGGTTACAAAGATGACCAAATCGGCTATGATTTTGTTAATAATCAAGGCGTTCCGAAGGACAGCACAGGGCATGGGACGTTTGTGGCGGGTGTAATCAGGCACATTTTGAAGCGAAATGGCGGCGATACCATTAAGTTTTATATTCTCAAAGTCTTAGATGCTAAAAACAGAGGTTATGAATACAACTTCATTCGCGCCCTTGATTGGGCTATGAAACAGAAAGTAGAAGTGGTCAATTGCAGCTTTATCAGCAGCGATGTTTTGATGGACACGATGCAACCACTAGCTTCTGCGATAAATACAGCGCAAAGTTATGGGCTACTCGTCAGCGTTGCCGCAGGCAATAAAACCAAAAATGTGGACATTGATTGGTACGGTTCTCCTTCGTTTCAAAGCCAAAACATGATAGTCACGGGCGCAACGGCTTGTACGGACAGCATTGCTTGGTTTTCAAATTTTGGTAAACGCAACGTGGACGTTTTTACTATCGGTAAAGACATCGTTTCAACTTGGCTCAACAATCAGTGGGCAAGGCACAGCGGCACCTCATTTGCTGCCCCGCAGACCTCTGCCATAGCAGCCTTGTTGAACAGCCGTTTGGCAAGTTCAGATTGGAAAAAAGTAAAATGTTCTATACTAATGGGTTCAAGTTATCGGGCGTTTTTGTTGCAAAAAGCAAGGCGTTCAGGCATTTTGAACGCGGTCAATGCCGCTAATTTATTGACAACCGTCACCTATCCTTGTGATGGTTTGGTCAATACTGAGGGGGTGTTTGAAAACCTAAAAAGTGTTGTCGTCTTTCCAAATCCAACAGCAGAAGACGTTTTAGTGAATTTTTATTTAACAAAAAACGCAACAGTTAACCTCTCTGTTTTGAATACAATGGGTCAAATACTGTCCACTCAAACGGTTAACAGTGTGGTTGGATTGAACGAATACCCCATCCCTATAAAAGGAGAAAATGGGTTGTATTTTGTTCAAATTAAGGTTGGAAATGAGGTTATTGTACGGAAAGTGGTTAAGTTTGAGCCATAATAGCCTTTTAGTTCATCAAAATAGAGGTTGTTATATAAATTAAACATCACTATTTGATAACAAAACAAGCACCTCCCAAGATGGCAAAAAGAGAAAGAAAGAAGAAATCAACGAAGCCGAAATCGCTGAATAACCCTCATGACAAGCTGTTCAAAACCAGTTTTAGCATGAGACCCGTCATTGTGGGTTATTTGACAGAAGTTTTTCCAAAAAAATATGGAGAGAAATTAGATTTAGAGACCTTGGAACGCGATAACACTTCATATATATCGAAAGACATGGAAGAGACGACTTCCGATTTGGTTTGGCGGTGTCGGCTCAAAACAGGCAGAATGATTATGTTATCTTTCCTTTTTGAGCATAAAAGTTACAAACCTAAACGGCCACATTTGCAATTAGGCGTATATCAATTTGGGGCATATATAGTTCAAGATTTAGCGAATCCCAATATACCACTCGTTCAAGTAGTACCGATTATGGTTTATCATGGATTAGAAGGGTGGGAATTTATAGAGCCTTTTGAGACTTATTTTGGCGAGATAGACCCCGAATTTATGCGTTTTTTGCCTTGTTCTGATTTTATTTTGACAAATATACAAAGCTATCCCGATGAAGTTATTCACGCATTCAATGTTCGGTTTTTGGAAAAGATATTTTTAGGATTCAAATATGCAAGAGACAAAGAATTTCTCATAAGCCATTTTGTTGAACTTTTGTTTGGGGGCTACCTTGGCGAAGAAAATGACGAGATTTCTTTTTTTATTGATGCATTTGATTTATATTTGTCAACACAAACAGACGGTGGCATTACGCAAACCGAATATGAAGAACAAAGAAGTAAACTTGAACGATTAAATCCAGAAGCAATGGTTGCAACAGAAAGTTTTTTACAAAGATTCAAAAAAGAACTTCGTCAGGAAGTACGTCAGGAAGTACGTCAGGAAGTACGTCAAGAAGTACGTCAAGAAGTACGTCAAGAAGAAAGAGAAACAATTATTCTCGAAATGTATCAAAATACGGGTTGGTCAGCGAGCCAAATAGCCAATGTATTGAAAAAGTTTTCTGTTGAATATATTCAATCAGTCATAGATAAATTTGAGAAAAATGGCGATCAAGAGAATCAAAATTAAGTTTTGATAAAAAATAAAGCCGTACCGATTCAGTACGGCTTTATTTTTTCGTCAGTAGTACTATTTTATCTTTTTTTCCTAAAAAACAAAAGAATAGCGATGACTAAAAGAGAAACCGATAACACCAAAAACCACGGCTTTTCCCACCACACCCGAAAATCAATCGGCGATACATTGCCAATAACCACCGTTGCGCCCCATTCATTTGGGATAGAATACTGAGGGGGGCAATTTTTGAGATATTCCAATTTGGCTAGCTGTAATGCGATGTCTTTTGGTTCGCCATTTTTAAGATTTTTATAAAAGGCTAACATCACTTTTGAAGTACTTTCGTCAGGAATTGACCATAAACTCATGACTGTCGAAGGGCAACCGGCGTAAGCAAAGGCTCTTGCAAGACTCATCACGCCTTCGCTGCGTCGCAATTCACCGTTGCCTGTATTGCAAGCGGAAAGAACCGCTAAACCTGTTTTGAATTGCATCGCAAACAAATCATATCCGCTTAGAAAATGATCTTTCGAAGAATCAGATTTTGAAAAAATAAGCCCTGAATTGAGGGGATTGTTTTCATCAATCGCACCGTGCATCGCTAAATGTAAGATGCCACAATTGGGCGCATTCTTCATAAAAGCCAATTTTGTAGCCCCACCATTGAGCCAAATTTGACCGCCACCGAGTAACGCCTGTATGTTTTTAACCTCATCATCTGCAAAAGCCAAACGGCTTAATACATCAGAACGGGTGCTGTTTTCATCGCTTTTTGAAGTAGAATCGGCATTTGAAAGGCTCTTAATCATTTCGTCATCGTATTCAATGCCAAAGCCACCAAAATTTTGCGCCGAAGTAGACCCCTCAGTATTATCTATTAAACGTAAGGAATATGCATAGCTAACTGCATATTTTCGCAGCAAATACGGCACATCTTGTCCTTTCCATTTTGCCGTAGGCTTTGTTAAAAGCAATTCAAAAGGCAAGTAACCTAAATTACCATCGGGTACGATGCGCAGGCGTGTCAATGCGCCATTTGCATTAAGCGCAGTAAGTGGTTTTTCGATTAAATCCTTAAAAAAAGCATGACTTAATGAGCAAAAAGTCTGTTCTGCAAGGATGGTTGAGTCATTGATGAATTTTTCATTGCTCAACGATTTTCTCAATTTTTTAAAATCCTTAGTACGCAAAGGCGTGTGTTTTTGAGCAAAAATTTGACAATCCGTTTTTGAAAAAGCAAACGCAAATAAGGTTGAATCGCCTGCAAAATAAGAAACAGCCAGGGTTTGAGCGTCGAGCGTTTTTTGTATGCCTTTTATACTGAGGGGTGCAGTTTTGGCTATTTTTAAATCAAAATACTTAGGAAATTGTGTTTCAAGGTGCTGATTGAAGCGACGCAGTTGCTCCTGAGCATTGAAAAGTTGGCTTTGCGATTTGGTTTTCAATGAATCGATATCTGCTTCGTAAAGTTGTTTTTCGAGGTAGGCGACTTCGGCACGTCCGTAACGTTCCTCGTCAAGTAGGTTTTGAGGGACACCGCCGAAACTTTTAGCGCGGGTATCTTTTAGGTTTTCAAGTAAGACGAGGGCTTTGTTTTTTTCTGCAAAATTGATAGCTGCTTCTGCATACTGAGGGGTCTTGCTTTTGTCATAAAATGAAAAAGCTAAAGCAATCGCATTTTCATAAATGGGCAAAGCTTTATCGGACAAAAAATACTTCGATTGGTCAGCTTGATATTTTTCTAATAAGGATTGAATAAGCGTATCGCATTTTTTAAAAGTGGTGAAAGCGGCGTTTAAGTCGTTTTTTTCTTTGAAAATAAAGGCTTTTGCTGTAAAAAGGTCGAGAAGTTCAGGAAAAGCGATGCCATTTAAGTTTGGATTTAGAGTAGCGTTATCTGCTGAAAAATTTGGAAAAGCTGCCTTTATGCCTTGATTATAGGTTTTCAAAGCCATTTCTATAGCTCCATTTTTCTTCAAATAATTACCGTAAGTTGTAAAACATTCAATGGCAAGTGGGTTATTAGAATGACCGAAAGTAGCGATAGCGGCTTCAAAGTCTGCCGTCGCTTTAGCTTTCTCTCCTTTTGCACCTTCAGTTTGCGCACGTTCAAACAGAACATTACCGACAAAAACAGTGAGCATCGAGTCCTTTGATGTTGCCAAAAGAGATTGATAAGCGCCGAGTGATTGGTTCAAAAACGACAGCGATTCGTTGTGTCTATTGAGTTTCCGAAACGTTACGCCGAGGTTATTCAATGTCGCAGCCCGTTCTTTTTGAACAGGAAATAGCGGCATTGCAGCCGTTTGATTATTTTTTAAGAGAAGGTTGTAAAGACCCAAAGCTGTTTGATATTCCTTCGCAGCCTCTTCATAACTTTGAGTTGAATAATGCGCTGAACCTGCAGTAATACGGCTGTTTGCTATGAAAAGGGAGTCATTTATGGCTGTTGCAAGTTCCAAAACCTTGTCAGCAGCAGCTAAAGCGTCGGCGTAACTGCCCAGCATACGGTTATTGACAGCGAGTTCATTGTATGATTTCAGGAGCGAAGATGTGTCAATTTTAGCAGCCGCTTGTTTTGCTTCAATCGCTAATTGCGCATAAGAACGGGCTTGTTCAAACAGACCGATTTGACGTGAAGCGAGGGCAAGGTTGCCTGCCGTTATACCGATTTTAGGGTTGCCAAACGGCAGTTTTTCACGCCTAATATCGAGTGCTTTTTGGTATAACCTGATGCCTGCGGCAAGGTTGACATTGCGGTCGCAATAGATTTTTGCAAGGCTGAATTGAATATTAGCGAGCAACGTGTCGCGACTATCAAGTGTTTTTTCAGCTTTTTTTATCAATAATTCAAGCAAAGGCAGCATTTTAAGCGGCTCGGTGCGTAGGGAAGAGATGAGTGTGTTGTAATTTTGCTCGATGAGCGAACGGTCTTCATCCGTAAAGCGGCAAAAAACCAATATGGTGATGAGTACTAGAAATCGTTTTGTCATTTTAGCAGACTTATATTTCTGACAAATATAAGAGACGACTTACCAAAAGCCATTGTTTTTAGGTCAATAAATGAAAAACGCCTTTTTTACTGAGGGGTGTGTTTTCTCATTTTTACGTATTTCCCAAAAAGAAAAGGTTGCCTTTTGGGACAACCTTTTCCTATTTGTAAACGAGCTAATTACTGAATGGCTCTAAAAGCGTTGACACGCCCATCGCCGAAATAAGGGTCATGTCCCGGTTTTCCTAAGTCATCAGCAGACTGCTTGAGAATCATTTTTACTTTTGCGGGGTCCATACTGCCCCCATTTTTGCCAATAATCAAAGCCGCTATACCTGAAACATGGGGAGCTGCCATGCTTGTTCCCGCAGCCCAAAAGTAATCGTTTGCATCGCCAGGGCTGAGTACCATGTCGTAGTATCCATTGTCTCCGGGTGCATCAAAGTCTCCTCCCGGTGCAGCAAAATCAATACGAGAAGAGCCAAAATTGGTATAAGATGCTGGAACATTTAAGTTGGCAGCTAAACCTTGTGTCATTTTATCGTACCAGTTTTCAGGAGATGTGGCAGAGATACACAAGCTAAGCGGCGAGGCAGCAGGGAAAACTTCCAACGATCCAGTGTGGTCAAAATCTATGGCATCATTGCCAGCAGCAGAAATCACAGTGACACCTTTGCTGTTGGCATATTGGATAGCATCGTGATAAGCATACATAGCATATATTATGTTTTGATGATAGGATTGGTTTTGCCCAGAGCCTTTTAAAACGACGCCACCGATGCTCAGATTAATCACTTTAGCACCATTGTCTGCTGCATAAATGATACCTTTTAATATCCATGATAAATAGCCAAAGCCTTGGTCAGGCAAAACCTTGATAGATATGATTTCAGCTTGAGGGGCAACACCCATGCCGCCAATATTATTGTCAGCCGCCGCAATGATGCCTGCAACGTGTGTCGCGTGGCTAAACTCCGAGGCAAGTGTAAAAGAAGGGTTTAAAGGGTCATTTTCACCTGTAAAAGTTACGAAATTATGGCTTAAACTCTTGTTGATATTGGCTTTAAGATCAGGGTGGTCTAAATACATGCCTACGTCCAATACAGCCACTCTAACACCGCTACCTTTGTAACCGGCTGCCCAAGCTTGGGGTGCCGAAACAGCCTGCAGATTCCATTGAAGAGGAAAGTCAGGGTTACTATTGCTGGCGGATGAGGTGCTGGGCAGGGTTCCTGTCATTCTTCTATTAGACATTTTTGGACTGTTAATTTTAATGTCTATACCTACGGTAACACCAAGATCTTCCATCGAACTCATAAAATTAGGGTTTGTACTTGACACATACATCTGGTTGATTTTAGAGATATACCCTGTCTCCGTAGCTCCTAATTCAGTGATTTTTTGTCGAATCTGACTCAATTTGCTGTTTACTTTGTTACCCCTCAGTATAAAACTGCTTGGTGGGTCAGATGATTCGGTCACATTTGAGGAAGAAGCAGAAGGACTCGTTGCATTGGAAGCATCTTTGTTGCAATTTGCAAAAGAAAGAGCGACAAAGCATAAAAGAAGTGTTGGTCTAAACATTTTGAACGATTTCATTAATTAGAATTTAAAAGTTTAAAATAGGTTTATAAAATAGGTTTGGTTTTTAAATAGGTAGAAAACAGATAGTTATCATTGAACTGCAAAAGCCATGCAAAAAATGGGTTGTTACGCCAAAGTTTGAATTAGGCTATAATTTGCTCAATTATATAAAACACCGTTTTACCAATGGGCACATGATGAAATGCCATTAGTAAGCGGATATATGGCTGAATATATCCTAAAACAATAATATTAGTTGTGATAAATGAGTTTTGAAAAGAGAAAGCGGTACAAACAACACATACTCAAGAAGTGTTATTTGCGAAAGTATAATTTAAATGAGTGTACTGTTTTTATGGAAAGTAAAATAAAGAAAGCGAAGTCCAGTGTTTGTTGTCATATTTATTAAGTGTTCAATGTCTAAAGTGGTTGTTTTTTAATATAAAACAAATATCGTTTTAGAAATTGGTTTCAACAAACATTATGCTCAATATTTTTTCTTGAATAACAATACTTTTTGTCAACAAGGTGAATCCATATTTTCCTCTTTCTGGAAAAAGGTTTTGTATGACTCTTATTGGGCATAAAAAAAGCGTTATTTTCATGGTTTTATAGAACTAAACCATGAAAATAACGCTTTTTGATCCCCCTCAGTATAAAGAGGTATTAGGCTCTTGCCAAAGTCGGAAACCGACGTTGCGCCCACTCAAAGCCGCCAAACAAAGCAGCGCAGAAGAATAAATCACCTGCAAGAGAATTGACAAAAAACGGTAAAGCAGCAGTGTAAGACATTGCCAAACCCGATATATCCTTTGGATATGGCATAAATGGACTTAACCAAGCGGCAAAATTGGTGACCGCAAAGAACAAAATCGAGCCAGCAATGCTTGCCATGAAGACGTTTTTAGCACTTATATTTTTCAATAAAAACCAAGACAAGACGATGGCTGCCGCAAAACTGCCATAAACCCAAGCAGCTCCGCCATAAAACCAAACGAATGCTCCTTTATTGAAAGCCGCAT
>JAYVFS010000085.1:0-15121 GCA_043772905.1 Saprospiraceae bacterium
TTTTTATCCGTATTTCAAAGAACTAAGCTACGACTTTTTGCGGTGAACTTTATGTCGTTTTTTGTACCGTAACTTTACGTCGAACATCAACTTTCGGAAAGTTGGCGCAAATTGAGACAACCTCAACTATTTTAAACCCAACTTATCTGTTATAAACTGCACAAATTTTTTAGCCACAATCCGATAATCAAACTGCGCAACGACGTGTGTTCTCGCCGCTTTGCCCATTGTGTTCCGTAAAGCCGCATCATTCATCAAAATATGTAAATACGTGGCAATATCTTGAACATTTGCTCGATAATCCACCGTGCGTGGCTCGTTGAATATGATTTTATGGTTGTCGTTAAAGCCTGATTCTCTGCCAAGAGTCACATCATTGACCACAATCTTTTGGGCAACGCCTGCCATAAATGCCGTTTTGCCTTGTATCAAAGTGTCCAACATACCCATTGCTTCGATGCCGATGACGGGTTTTTCGCACGCACCTGCTTCTACTTGCGGCATACCGAAACCTTCAAGCCGAGACGGGGCGGCGTAAATATCACAAGCCCCAATGAGGTAAGGCATAAAATCTCTTGAAATCGTATTGGTCGCATAAATGACGTTTTTTTCGATACCCAATTCCTTGGCGAGTTGCAAATCTTCGGCGTTTTGGCGTTCTGTACGCGGTTGGGGCCAAACTTTGCAGACATATTTCCATTTAGGCGTATCCTTATTCAATCTCGCCAACGCTTGCATCACTTCTCTTGCACCTTTCGACGCTGCATCACCCCCCACCGTCAGAACCATTAATTCGTCGGGTAAAACACCGAGTTGTTCGCGGACAGCGACTATTTTGGGGTCGTCTTTTTTGAAAGGGATAAACGCAGACGTATCGCAGCCGACAGGTAGCACTTCGATATTGTCGCCTTTGATTCCGTCGCGCACATACATCTCTTTTACCCAATTTGATGTAACCAATATCAAAGGTAATTTATTCAAAACATCTTGATAATTAGCGATATAACCATTCGCAACCAACCACGGAACAGGCTGTAAACCATGCTTTTGCGGATGCAAAACCAAATGCGGCGTATGTCCCCAATAACCAATGCCGACAACAACATCTGGTTTAAACCAGCGATAATACCATTCTTTTTCCTGCGCCGATTCAGAATGAACGGCATGAACATCAACGCCTAATTCAAGCAACCCTTTGTATAAAAGGTCACCTTGTGTCGCCAATCCGCCAGGTGACGGCGGATAGTCGTATAATACCAAGACTTTCATGTATAAATATCTTTTGTAAAGACTT
The DNA here is from genome assembly GCA_043772905.1 of Saprospiraceae bacterium. GTDB lineage: Bacteria > Bacteroidota > Bacteroidia > Chitinophagales > Saprospiraceae > JAAFJT01. The sequence continues at coordinate 1,295 of JAYVFS010000085.1, forward strand.
ATTTAAAATTGTAAGTCATTTAAAATCAATTATTTAAATCAGATTTACAAAATTTTAAAAATTTCGTAAATCTTTACCTCCCTCAGTATTTGAGGCTTATTTACCCCCTTTTGCAAGCCATTGCTTCGCATTATCCCAATTTTGGAACTGCCAAAACGCTTCTTGTTTGGGCGTTGTTTGCGCTTCCCAACTATCTCTTTTGAAACCATAAGTCTCGGTCATCAACAGGTATTTCCAAAGCCAAACTTGTTCAGTCAATATGGTGTGAATCGGTGCATTTTCAATGGGTTTTGGAAAATAGGCTTTATTGCCGTCTTCATAAGCAAAAGTCCACAATTCCGTTGCCATTATTTTACCTGTATGCCACAAGTTAATCACCGCTTTGCTGACTTCCTCGTGCCGAATGTGTCTTGTGTATTCGCCATTCGGATTGTGCGTAATGATTAAATCGAAAGGCTTTTTTGGCAATAAATTCAATATTATTTGCTCAATATCGCTTTCTGCGAACGGCTTTTGTTCGGGTTCGTCATCAAGGTCGCCCATGATGCCTTCCGATTTAAGCTCTTTTAAAGCCTTATAAAACCTAAGCGCACGGTCTGCGTCGCTGCCCCGACAAAGGCTGATGATAAAACATTCCCATGTCGGATTGCTCAATATCGTGCCGCCTGCCCACAAAGTTTCGTCGTCGGGATGTGCGACGATGATGGCGACGGATTTTGGACTTTTATCGTTCATTTTTATGTTTTTCAATCGTCAAACGTGCCATCAGATAACTCAAAGTAGATTCAGAACCTTGATTCAAGTTCACAGAATGTTCTTCCAAACCATCGTAACAGCCGCCTGTGCAGGGGTTATAAATGATATGATGTAGGTGATTTTTTCCTAAAAACCAATTGAAAGCCGTCTCCATTTTACGTTCATAATCGGCTTCTTTGAAGACATCATAAAATTTGCTCAATGCCATGATGGTATAAGCCACATCAATCGGTTGTTCGCCGTGTTCGGCGGCTTCTAGCCCTTTTTGTAGCCAAGTTTTATTGGAAATGACTCTGATTCGGCTTTCCTTAAATGTCATTGACAAAAGAAAATCAAAGGAAGATTTGGCGATTTTTTTATAATCCAAATCACCTGTTTCCATATATGCACACAGCATCGCTTCGGGCAAAATACTGTTGCCGTAAGTCAAATAAGGCTCGAACCATTGCCATTCGGGTTCTGATTCGTGGCGATACATCTGAACCAAGCGATTTGCCAGCGTTTCTATGAGGGCAGTATTGACCGTAGAACTTTTGACGAGATTGCAATAATACAAACCTTTTATGACAAAAGCCATCGTGCGTGTAGAGTGCAGCGTCTCCAAATGCGGCAATGCTTTTTGTATAATAGCATCGGCTTGAATAATCATTTCTTGATGGAGTAAGCCTTTTTTTGAAATTAAAAAGCCCAAAGCCCATATTGCTCGTCCGTTGGCATCGGATAAGTTTTCGCTGTTTTGTGCTGTGAATTGACGGTTTTTGTCCACATAATTCAAGAAATTGCCTCCGGGTTGTTGGCAAAACTCAATGAAATTCAGATACTTCTGAATATATGGAATGTCCGCTTTATCGCCCGTCAATTCATAGTGCATACACATGGCCACTAAGCCGCGTGCATTGTCATCTATTGTATAACCCGTTTCGATATCGGGTTGGTTGATTTTTGAAAACTGAATGATGCCTACGTCCGTCGTCATTTTTTTGACATGATCCAGATTGAGAACAGGCACACGATATTCCAAAGGAATTTTGTTTTTATTATTATTTTTTGTTAGCATATCATTTGTTTTTCCCGCTACCTTCTGAAGCAGCAAAGCATGAGCAATAGCAGAGTTTTCCCAAACAGTCGGCACGATATCGTGCAAAGTGCTTGCGCTAATATCCATTCTCAAGCACTCGTCGGACATCAAGCGATTAATCGCTGCTGTCAATTCTTGTACATTTTCAAAGTCAAAAAGAATACCCATCTCCTTTCTTCCGATTGTATCGGGATGTACCGTCAGTATTTCCTTTGCATGAGGAATCGGCGTTGAAATAATGGGACAACCGCAACTCATGGCGTAGGAAAAAGTACCGCTTACGGCTTGATTTGGGTCTTTTGAGGTAAAAAGATAAATATCGGTCAATTGCAAATACTCCAATAAATCAGACAAAGGCAGGTATTCATTGACAAATTTCACATGGTTTTGTAAGTGCAAATCTTCGACTTTTGCTTCCAACATGTCTCGATATTTTTCGCCTTCTTCCTTTTTTACTGAGGGGTGCGTTTTGCCGAGAACGAGAAATAGTACATCGGGATTTTCTTTTATAACTTTGGGCAAAGCGTCCAACGTTGTTTCAATACTTTTTCCTGAACTCAATAATCCGAAAGTAGAAAGCACTTTTTTGCCGACCAATCCATATTTCTCTTTTAAAAAATCTTTATTCAAATGCGGCACTAAATGCGTGCCGTGTGGAATGACACTAATTTTTTCTGTTGCGACACGATAATCATCGCTCAATACCTGTGCAGCATTTTGTGTCATCACGATAATGGATGCCGCCGCCGCTGCAATATGCCGCACTTTTGCTTTAAAAAGGTCATCGGGGCGGGGCAAAACGGTATGAAAAACAATAACAGCAGGTTTGGTAAGCGAGTATAAAAATTGCAAAAAAGTATCTTCATCTGCATTATTAAACAAGCCAAATTCATGCTGAATTAAGACCAATTTGATGCGTGGATTGTTGTTAATGGTGTGCGTCAACTCCACATATTTGCTCGAAGAATTTGTATCAAGAATGTATTTCACTTCATCAGGATATCCATGATTTGCTTTTCCCGATTCAAGCGCACAGACTTTAAGCGCAAATGAATTACTGAATTTGTTGTTCAATGCCTTGAACAAATCTTGGGAATAGGTCGCAATGCCACATTCTCTCGGTGGATAGGACGTTATCAATAAAATTTCGGGCAAGGTATTGGTTTGAACAGGATATAGTGTTTCCCGATTAACAAGCACTTTTTGTAAAAATGTGCTTGAAATATCTGTGCCGATGGTTAAAAATGCTTGTTGATTCATTTTATTTTATTTGAATTAGTGATTGAAATTATTTTAGTTACCCCCTCAGTACTTACCGACATCACGTTCGGAGAACTTCAAAAGCTGTGCATACCCCAAAAGTATTTTTAGTAGGGCGGATTTCAATCCGCCGTGAATAAGCCACAAATTCGATTGAGTTCCTTAGAAACGATGTATATCTAAGCACTTTTCATTTTGCTTGTTCCAAAGGAATTTAATGAAAAACTTGAAATATCGACGGCGGATTGAAATCCGCCCTACTATACCTTATCTGAATCTTCAATTATTTATACGACAACAACTCCGTTAAAAGCCCCGAGAAACTCACCGAAGCCGTTGCAATACGTTCATCTGCGGCACCATAATAAATGTATAAAGTATCGTCAAACAAAGCAGTTCCTGATGGAAAACACACGTTATTCACTTCCCCTTTCAATTCCCATTCCTTTTCAGGAAAAAACAAAGGATAAGGTAGTCGTGCAATTTCTTTTTTCGGGTTTTCCAAATCCAACAACGCCGCACTTGCCGAATAGACATAGCCTTTTAGCGAATCGTGGACAGCATGATAAATCAGCAACCAACCATGTTCCGTTTCAATTGGTGGACAACCACCACCGATATAGCTTGTTTCGTGTTCAAATTTGGGTGCCAACACGATACATTCGTTGAAATGAATGAAGTAATCGCGCCAAAATTCGGTCGTCAGGTCTTCTAATTTTTTTACAGCAACGACGATTTGAATATCTGGTTTTATGCGGTGCATAAAGTGTAATTTACCGTTTATTCTTCTTGGGAAAAAAATGACATTTTTGTCCCAAAGCAGAACCTCTTTGCCTTCTTTTTCATGAATACCTTCGTGTAGGTTATAACGCGGGTATTTTGCATTGATCTTTCCTTTTGATTCAGCAAGCGCAAGAAACTCATCGTAAGTAATGCGTGGCACAATCAAACCATGCTTGTCAAAGTTCACTAAATCCGTTGACGTGGCTAAAGCACCCAGTGCATTGACACCATCAAAAGCCGTATAAGTCAGATAATAGAGGTCGTCAATTTTTACAATGCGCGGGTCTTCAACGCCGTGCGATTCGTAGTCAAATTGGGAATAAATAAGCGGCTTCTCGCAACGTTCTACAACTTCAAGTGCGCCTCTCAATTTACAATAACCAATACTGGAGTAATTTCCTTCGCTCACAGCTCTATAAAAAAGGTGAACATACTCGCCTTCGCATATGGCTGCAGGATTTAAAACACCTTCATTTTCAAATTCGAGATTGGTCTTTTTCAATAAAACACCTTCTTTTTTTACGTCTATCATCTATTTATTTTTTACAAAAATGATTAAATTCAGTACGCAAGTTTTTGAGCACTTGTTGTTCTGTTATGTCTAACTCTAATCCCACCTCTTTCAAAACCTTTTGTTCAAAATAGAACTTATTGATAAGTGGATAATAAGCATTGAATGATGCATTGATCGTTTGTCCACATGCTTCTAAATGCTTTAGTGTCGATTCGAATGTATGTCGAAGCAGTATATAGTTAAGCGGTGTATGGTATGCCAGAAGCATCTCTTTCTTATGTAAATCAATAAAAATATCCTCTAAAATAATATCCGCCATTCTTGCATCACTTGTCATCTTGAGTATGGTGCCATACATCATTGGTGCGTATGTATCGTAGATGTACATCCACTCCGAGTGTTGAAGAGGTTTGACTTTTGTGACTACGGTTGACTGAAATCTATTATGAAGAAGCATCTGTCGTTTATTTAAAATTTTGTTCAAAATTTGAGTTCTTAAGACTAAAAATCCTTTTCAATTTTTCTCAATTTTCTTCGGTTCGGTGTTTATCAGGATCATACAAATCGTTAAAAGAAAAAATAACCAGATATCATATACTTGTATCATATTTCGGGGGATTTGTGAAAGTTATTGGATAGATTTATTGTAGATTTTGACTTGAAATTTCCGATTTACCTTTTGAGACAGCCTTATAACAAATTATTTATACAGCAACAACTCCGTTACAAGTTCCGATAAACTCACCGATGCGCAAGCGACGCGCTCATCTGCAGCACCGTAATAAATGTATAAAGTATCGTCAAACAAGGCTGTACCCGATGGAAAACAGACATTATTCACTTCCCCTTTTAGCTCCCATTTGTGTTCAGGCGCAAATAAAGGATAAGGCAATCGGGCGATTTTTTTCTTAGGATTTTCCAAATCCAATAAAGCGGCACTGGCAGTATAGACATATCCTGTTGTTGTATCATGTACGGCATGGTAAATCAATAGCCAGCCCTCTTTTGTTTCAATAGGCGGACAGCCACCGCCGATATAACTGATTTCATGGTCGTGTGAAGGAGAAAGTACAACGTTTTCTTCAAAATGGAGAAAATAATTCTCCCAAAACGCTGTTGTCAATTCTGCTATATCGTTGATGGCAACTATCTGTATGTCGGGTTTTATACGATGTAAAAAATAAAGTTGATTGTTTATTCTTCGGGGAAAAAACATGACATTTTTATCCCAAAGCAAAATCTGTTTGTTTGGTTTTGAATGGTAAGGGCTGTGGTCGTTATAGCGGGCATATTTTTCATTGATGACTTCTTTACAACATGCCAAATGTTGAAAATCCTGATAGGTTATTTGAGGTACGATTAATCCTTGTTTTTCAAAATGAATTAAATCCGTTGAAGTTGCCAAAGCACCCAGTGCATTTACGCCATCATAAGCCGTATAAGTGAGATAATAGAGGTCGTCAATCTTCACGATACGTGGGTCCTCGATACCATGTGATTCAAAATGACCTTGTGGAAAAATCAAAGGCATATTGGAGCGTTCTTCAACTTCGAGCGGACCTTTCAGTTTGCAATAACCAATACTGGAGTAGTTTCCTTTACTGACGGCTCTGTAAAAAAGGTGAACCGTGTCTCCTTCACGTATTGTTGCAGGATTTAAAACGCCTTCATTTTCAAAACCGAGTGTCGTTTTACTCAATAAAATGCCTTCTTTTTTTACTTCTATCATCGTTTTATTTGTTAAGTAGGATGTATAAAAAATAAAAAACACCCCCTCAGTATTTTGAGTGTTTCCCTACGTATCGGATACTTTTGAAGTGTCCGATACGTGTGTACCAATAATACGGCAAAATTAGAGGCATTGAACCCCAAAAATGTTATAGAATTATTGAAAAGTATTACATAATTCATACATTTCCTCAATAACTCTGTTAGATACACAAAGCCCAATTTAAAAGGAAAGCCCTTTTCGCTTCTCTACTATCGCATTTGCGAGACAAGGAAACTGAATCAATTATTGCGGCAAATAAAACCCTAACGGATAGAGTAAATACTCGAGAAAAAACAATCCCCAGAAGAACAAATAGAAGCGTTTGACTTTTTTATCGTCAACCACTTGCAATAAATAGGCTTGCCATAGAAAGATAAACAAAGCAGCACTGTGGGTTATGATGTAATAAAGTGGAGCGGGCAGTTGACCGACAAAAGCGGTGAAGATGATATAGACATAAGCGAATGAAACGACAATAACCCCCGCCATAAATGCGCGTTTTCTACCACTCGTAACGGCTAATGTACTGAAATTATAAAGTACATCGCCTTCGGTATCCGGAATGTCTTTGAACCAAGCTATACCAAGACTGAAGGCCGTAACAAAGACAACTAAAGGAATTATGGCGTATGTAAATGCCCATTCTCCTATCATTTCGTAGCGAAAATGTACATAAAATCCAATGTTGACCAGTAAACCACGGACAACAGAAATAGCAGCTGCCGCTAATAAATGGTTACGTTTGAGATTTAAGGGCGGTAGCGAATAAGCCGTTCCGATTGCCATAATTAAAAGTATCAAAACGAAGAAAAACAAGGAAAAACAAGCGGCTGTTACCAAAGCAACCATACCGCAAACCAAAACAATGTACAAAGCATGCTCTTTTGCCAATGTACCTGCGGCAATAGGCAACCAAGGTTTGTTGATTTTGTCAACTGCTACATCCGTCCATTGATTTAATCCAGTGATATAAATGTTGCAAGTCCAAGCACAGAGCAAACTCATGGGCAATAACAGCGTTGGAATAATAAACGCCGTACTTGTGCCAATCGCCAAAGCAAAAAGGGACAAAATGCTGAGTGTACTACCGATAATGGTATGTGGGCGGCTGAATTGCCACAAAATTTTTAGATTGTTCATATTATAATCTACGATAAAAAAGTCTTCTGAGTCTTCTTAAATATCTACCCCCCCTCAGTAATCGAGTCCGATACTGAGGGGGGGGTAGATATTTCTTTTTTAATTTTTTAAGAACCGAATATTCATTGATTGAATATTCAAAGAATAAAAACCAGCAGGTAAATGACTGATATCCAATGCATTGGTTGCTGTGTATTGACCACTGCTAACAATTTTACCTAATGTATTTGTTATCGTAAACGGCTGAACGTTGGCAGAACCCTTCACCGTGATCTGATAGGATGCTGGATTGGGATAGATGCTCACCTTGCTCGTTGTTTCATTTACCACACCAATAACTTTTGAATACTCAAATGTATTATTGATATCAACTTGCTTGACGCGATAGTAAACGATATTGGACGATACACCTTCTACTTTTTCAAAAGGGTTTTTATCTAAAAAAGAATAAACGTTTTTATCGCTCGCCCGACCCAAACTGTTAAACGAAATGTGGGTTTCAAAATCTCTGGCATTATCACTTCTTTGCAGTTCATAGCGGACAATGTTGCGTTCCCAAACCGTTGCCCAATTGAGAAGTACCACATTTTCTTGTTTTTGGGCAGTGAAATAGGCCAAATCAATGGGTAAAACAACCGCACTGTTATTTCTCTCTAAAGAAATTGCTCCTTGACGTGTCAAACCTCTACCCAAAAGCGATGCGCCATCCAATAAACTAATCGCTCCGTTAGCAATGATTGTTCCATTGAAAACGGAACTTTCCCCTAAAATAACAGCACCGTTTACTTGCCAAATAACATTCTCTAATTTGGCTCCGTTAATAAGTACAACATTTGAAGATGCTGTCGTTGTTAAACCACCATCTATTTTGACAATAAAAACAGCACCTGGATCATTTTGTGCATCAAAAGTCAAAAAACCAGTCAATATTGAAGCCGCACCAAGACAGTAAACATTTGGTGTAAGCGTCTGACGATTACCTAATCCAACACCTATAACAGAACCACAAGTCAATGCGCTCAAATCATTGTAAGCAATATTCAAATCAATCGCCGCTTGTGCGGCCACAGGGTCTGCCAAATGTGTATCTCCAACAACAAAACCAGAAGTAAATCCACTAAATACACCTGAATTCGTACCAATATCGCCGGTTATGTATGTTGCACCCACATTATTGAATGTGCCGACAGATGTAAACATGGCAAAGTTTGAAGCTGCCCCTAAATTGGGTGTTTGTCCGAAAATGACTTGTGGCATTAATAATACATTGATTGTTATTAGTGCATTTATTATTTTGATTTTCATTGTTGTAGGTTTTAGTTCCCGCAATTGGTGGGACAGATGTGAAATAATCTCCACACTGCAAAATTGACTCGTTTATCAACTAAAAACATTACACAATTATATATAAGAGTTACATTATTCACACGTTACGTCACATCGCCTGCACCATAACCAAAACGGCTATTCGCATGAATGCGAACAGCCGTTTTTTCCTTAAAAATTTAGAAACGTAATAATCGTCTTAGAACTTCAAAAATTTAGTCGCTACCGAATTGCCATCTAAGTAGAGAACCCTGACGATGTAAGTCCCAATTAACAAATCACCCACTTCAAGCTCATAACGGACTTGGCCTTTGACAAAATTTTTGGTTTTAATCAAACGACCCAGTACATCATAGACTTCAAGTACCCCCTCAGTATTGTCAGCAATTACCTCGACAAACAATGTTGAAGTAACAGGATTTGGATAAGTAATAATGGACGAACCATCACCTATAATCGTTATCATCTCCGATTTTGATACCATAACCGCCTCATTAATAGGCGACATTTGATAAATTCGATAGAATGTACGACCTACTTTAGGTTTTTTATCCGTATAAGTATAAAGATTATTAGACTCATTTTTAGATGCAACACCATCAATCATCATAAAATGGACATTGTCTAATGATTTTTCAATCATATACATACTCGGTTTTTTCTCGTCCATTGTAGTCCATTGTAGGAACGCATCTTTGTTGTTGACCGTGGCAACAAAGCCCATTAAGTTGCCGTAACCGTCTTGACAGCTGGTCACGTTGACTGTAATGACTCTTGATCTTTGGCATCCAAAAACAGTGACTGTTAGAATAACTTGTTTTTGTCCTACCGAAGTGAATTTGACAGTTTGGCTTCTGCCGCCTACGATACTGACATTAGCACCAGTAAAAGACCAGTTATAAGTTGCGCCCGCCGTATTTTCATCTGCGGTGAAAGTGACATCTTGATTGATACAGACTGTTGTTGGTCCAGCAATTTGTGCAAAAGCTCTCGGCGTGATGGTAATAAGGTTTGACTCCTTGAAATCCCCACAATTCACTCGGCGAACACAACGATAAATGTAAGTCGGTCTGCTAATAGATGGGAAAAGACTAACAGGCAAATCCTTACCCGTCGCACCCACTATGGCTGTCCATGTATTTGGATTAAAACTGCCGCCTACATAACTGTACATCCACAAATATTCAACAGCACTGGTAGCCGCACCACCCGAAGCAGGGAAGGTTTCATAAAGCGGTTGTAATTCACTACTTGAGCAAATCGTTTGATTACAACAAATTACGCCCGGATTGATGATATTTTCACACAAACTATTAGGTATGACAATAGAACAAATTGATTTACAACCATTTGCATCTGTCACTGTGGCGCTATATGTGGTCGCACCTAAACCTGTTGCCGTCTGTGTTGTCTGTCCGTTACTCCATAGATAAGTATAAGGTGCTGTGCCAAGCGAACCGACGACTCGTGCTTGCGCATCATTCGCGTTTACTCCTGATAATTGCTGCGTAATGGTAATATCACATCTCAAGGTAGGTGTCGTTATGGTTGCAGATTTTATGGCTTTACAACCTTTAGCATCCGTAACAGTGACCGTATAAGTGCCGCCAGTTAAGTTGTTAATTGTTGCTGTTGTTGCACCATTTGACCACAGATAACTATAAGGCGATGTGCCGCCGCTTGCCGTAACCGTGATGCTACCCGTCGCCAGACAACTGGCATTTCCAACGGTTGTTGCTAAAACGATGGCAGGTAAAACGGTTATTGTTTTGCTACAAATACTGCTGCAACCGCTTGAATTGGTGATGGTTACACAGTAAAAACCTGTTGCATTGACTGTAATACAGTTGGTTGTCGCACCGGTACTCCACAAATATGTCAATGCCCCAACCGGAACGCATAATTGATAGGTTTGCCCCGCACAAATTGTATCGAAGCCGTTCAATGTACAAATCGGCACATCATTCACGATAACGTCCCTACTGCATACGCTTTTACAGCCGTTTGCATTGGTCACAGTCACTGAATAATTGCCTGCTGCACTGATTGTAATGCAATTTGTCGTTGCACCTGTACTCCACAGATAAGCAGAAGCACCGGCAGGAACACATATTTGAGTGGTTTGTCCTATACAAATATTGCAATTTCCAGAGATTTCACAATTTGGTAATTGGTCAACCGTAACAATTTTGCTACAAACACTGCGGCAACCGCCCCCCTCAGTAACTGTAACGGAATATGTACCCGCAGCACTGACTGTAATGCAATTTGTTGTCGCACCTGTGCTCCACAAATAGCTGGCAGAACCCGCAGGAACACATAATTGCGTCGTTTGTCCTTGACAAAGTGCACCATTTCCTGTTATCAAACAACTTGGTTGATTGAGTGTGATTATTTTACTACAAACGCTGCTGCAACCCCCTGCTTCTGTTACGGTAACAGAATACGTTCCAGCGGCATTGACATTGATACAATTCGTTGTCGCACCTGTGCTCCAAAGATATGTCGCTGTTGCTGAAAGCGGTGTGCATAACTGAATTGATTGTCCATTACAAATTGAACTATTGCCAGTGATAGTACATATCGGCGGTTGATTTGCAGATATTATTTTACTACATACACTGCTGCAACCCCCTGCTTGTGTTACGGTAACAGAATACGTGCCTGCGGTATTGACATTGATGCAATTCGTTGTTGCGCCTGTACTCCACAAATAGGTTGCGGTAGCTGAAAGCGGTGTACATAATTGGATAGATTGTCCATTACAAACAGAACTATTGCCCGTGATGGTACATATCGGTGGTTGATTTGCAGATATTATTTTACTACACACACTGCTGCAACCCCCTGCTTGTGTTACGGTAACAGAATATGTGCCTGCGGTATTGACATTGATGCAATTCGTTGTTGCGCCTGTACTCCACAAATAAGTTGCGGTGGCAGAAAGCGGTGTACATAATTGAATGGTTTGTCCATTACAAACAGAACTATTGCCCGTGATGGTACATATCGGCGGTTGATTGAGTGTGATTATTTTACTACAAACACTGCTGCACAACCCCTCAGTAACAGTAACAGAATACGTGCCTGCGGTATTGACATTGATACAATTCGTTGTCGCACCTGTACTCCACAAATAAGTTGCGGTAGCTGAAAGCGGTGTACATAATTGAATGGTTTGTCCATTACAAACAGAACTATTGCCAGTGATGGTGCAGATTGGTAGTGGATTAACAGTTACTATTTTACTACAAATGCTGATGCATCCATTTATATTGGTAACAGTTACCGTGTAAGTGCCTGTTGCATTGACTGTAATACAATTCGTTGTTGCGCCTGTACTCCATAAATATGAAGCAGAACCCGCAGGGGCACATAATTGAGTAGATTGTCCTTGACAAATAGACCCATTACCTGTAATTAAACAACTTGGCAAAGGATTAACTGTTACTATTTTACTACACGTACTGACACAACCAATTGATTCTGTAACAGTAACAGAATAATTGCCCGCAACACTAACAGTTATACAATTCGTTGTTGCGCCTGTACTCCATAAATACGAAGCAGAACCCGCAGGGACACATAGTTGAGTAGATTGTCCTTGACAAATAGACCCATTACCTGTAATTAAACAAGTCGGTTGTTGATTAAGCGTCACTATTTTACTGCATATACTGGTACAACCAACTGCTTCTGTTACCGTAACAGAATAAGTACCTGCTGCATTCACATTTATACAATTCGTTGTTGCGCCCGTACTCCACAAATAGCTTAAAGCACCCGCAGGGACACACAATTGAGTAGATTGCCCTAGGCAAATAGACGCATTACCGGTAATTAAACAAGTCGGTTGTGGATTAAGAATAACAACTTTACTACATACACTGATACAACCGACTGCTTGTGTAACAGTAACAGAATAAGTGCCTGCTGCATTGACTGTAATACAATTCGTCGTTGCACCTGTACTCCATAGATAGCTTAAAGCACCTGCAGGAACACACAATTGAGTGGATTGACCTGGGCAAATAGAGCCATTACCGGTAATTAAACAAGTCGGTTGTTGAGTAACAGTCACTATTTGACTGCACACACTACTACATCCATTGGCATCGGTAACAGTCACCGTATAAGTGCCTGCGGCATTGACTGTAATACAATTGGTTGTTGCACCTGTACTCCATAAATACGAAGCAAAACCAGCAGCAACGCATAATTGGGTGCTTTGTCCCGCGCAAATAGAACTATTGCCTGTGATTAAACAACTTGGAAGTGGATTAATTGTAATGATTTTACTACAAATACTGCTGCATCCATTGGCATCGGTAACTGTCACCGTATAAGTGCCAGCGGCATTGACTGTAATGCAATTGGTCGTTGCACCTGTACTCCATAGATAGGTAGCAGTCGCTGATAATGGTGTACACAATTGGATAGATTGTCCCGCGCAAACAGAACTATTGCCTGTAATGGTACAAATAGGTGGTTGATTTAAAGTAATAATTTTACTACAAACACTTTGACACCCCCCCTCAGTAACAGTGACTGAAAAAGTACCAGCGGTATTAACATTAATACAATTGGTCGTTGCGCCTGTACTCCACAAATAGGTGGCAGTCGCAGAAAGCGGTGTACATAATTGAATGGATTGTCCATTGCAAATAGAACTGTTACCCGTGATGGTACAAATCGGCAAAGGATTGACAACTACCGTCTTATTACAAACACTTTGACACCCCCCCTCAGTAACAGTGACTGAATAGTTTCCTGCCGTGTTGACAGTGATACAATTCGTCGTCGCACCCGTACTCCACAAATAAGTCGCTGTTGCGGATAGTGGTGTACATAGTTGAGTGGATTGTCCTTGACAAATAGGGCTATTGCCTGTGATAGTACAATTTGGTAGCGGATTAAGGGTAATTACTTTACTACAAATACTTTGGCACCCCCCCTCAGTAACGGTAACTGAAAAAGTACCCGCGGTATTAACATTAATACAATTGGTCGTTGCGCCTGTACTCCACAAATATGTGGCAGTCGCAGATAATGGTGTACACAATTGAATAGATTGTCCCGCGCAAACAGAACTATTGCCTGTAATGGTACAATTGGGTAGTAAAGCAACCGTCACATTCACGTTACATGTACTCATAACACCGCCTGCCGTGGTTATCGTAACGGCATAATTCCCTGCCG
>JAYVFS010000086.1:0-4848 GCA_043772905.1 Saprospiraceae bacterium
ACAATAAGGACAGACCTAAAAACCCAAGTATAATTATTGCTTTTCTCTTTTGCATCATACCATTTCGTTAGATTTTACCCCTCAGTATTCGTTAAAACGACGGCGAGGTTTCAAACCTCGCCGTCGTTGGTACAATTCCTACACTTTATAAAACTGCTCCCAACCTTTACGTGGTGGCGGACCAACCAAAAGTTGATTGCCCACTTTATTATTGGTAATCTGTTTCGTTTTACTATCGAACATCAATTTTGTATTGAGTCGTTGCGCCAAAACACCCAAAGCCATGACTTGACACAAAGGTCCCGCCACTGCAAATGATGAGCGACATGTTTCCTCGCCTTTACAAGATTTCAAGAAGTTTTCAAAGTGATTTGAAGGGCTTTTAGGCACAAAAGGCAGTTTTGAAGCCATGTCTTTGGCTTTATCTGCTGGTATGATTTGCAATGGTGAGCCGTGCGAGCCACCTTTAAAGGTCAATTCTTTTGAATAAATGACTTTGCCCGGATACCTTTTTGTATCGGCATTGGCTGCAGTCGGCGGCGGTATATTACTGGCTCTGACATACTCACCAAAAGAGTCAGGCAGTTTAGGTCGATTGTTAAACCCATCGTACCAAGTGAGGTCGAGTGCTGGCATATTTTTGCGTTTTGGAAACTTAAACACCAAAGTTGAACCTTGTGGGAATATCAACGGGCTGTGTCCTTCCATATAAATCGGATCTACTTCGGTTGGTAAACCCATTTCTAAAAACTGATGTGCTGTATCAAACAGATGTGCGCCCCAATCACCCAAAGCACCATTGCCAAACTCAAACCATGACCGCCAGTCACCATTGATATAGCCTTTATTGTAGGCTATTTTTTTAGCCGCCATCATCCAAGTATCCCAATCCAATGTGTCAGGAATGGGTTGTGCAGGCAAGAAATCAGATACTTTCATACCATGCCAACGCCGACCATTGTTCATAAAAGCGGTGATTTGAGTCACATCTTTGATGATATCCGCTTCTGTCCACGCCTTGAATTGAAAGTAGTTTTCTTCTGAATGCCCTTGATTACCCATTTGACACGCCACTTTATACTTTTTCTCTGCCTTCATCATGAGTTCAACTTCTTGAAAAGTATGCGCCATCGGCTTCTCGACATACACATGTTTGCCTTGAGACATCGCCAACATCGTTATCGGAAAATGTGAAAAATCAGGTACACCTGCCGTAATCGCATCAAATTGTTTACCCATCTTATCAAACATCACCCTAAAGTCTTGAAATTGTGGCACATTCGGGAACATCTTAATCACCTCTAAGGTGTGCGGTGCACCCATATCGACATCACACAAAGCAACGACATTGGCAAGACCTGTCTTGTGCAATGCCTTAATAATGTCTGCACCACGATTACCGATACCACAACAAGCCAAATTGACTTTGTCGCTCGGTGCAATATGACCCAACCTTTGACCAAACACAGCGGATGGTAAAATAGTAAACCCTGCTACTGTTGTAGCACTCGCTCTTATAAAGTCTCTTCTTTTCATCGTTAATGAATGTTTATTTTTAAAAGATTTTTATTCTATTTCCACGACACATGAATTCTGCAAACGTGTTAGAAATGTAATAATTTGCTATTAAAGTAAGACAAAAAAACAGCCCTTAACCCCACATCTCTTTGAAAAGGTAAAATACTGAGGGGTCGTTTATTCCTTTGAAAAAGTGTAGTAGATTACATTTATTCCTTTGAAAAAGTGTAATTTCACACTTAAAATAGAATCATAAAATGAAAAGAACACTTTATAAAGCATTCATAAATTGGAAAAATACACCCAATCGAAAACCTTTAATCGTACAAGGCGCAAGACAAGTAGGCAAAACTTGGCTCATGAAGGAATTTGGCAAAAATGAATTTGAACACGTCGTTTACCTCAATTTTGAGAGTAGTGAGCGACTAAAATCTATATTTACGCCAGATTTTGACATAAAACGCATCATTTCAATCATTGAAATAGAAGTCAATCACAAAATAGAAAGTGATAAAACCCTCCTCATTTTTGATGAAATTCAAGAAGCCGAAAAAGGACTCACCGCTCTGAAATATTTCTGTGAACAAGCGCCTGAATATTATATCATCGCAGCGGGTTCATTGCTGGGCGTTTCGATACAAAAAAACACCTCTTTCCCAGTTGGTAAGGTAGATTTTTTGCGTATGTATCCCATGAGTTTTTTTGAATTTTTAGACAACATAGGACAAAACTTGTTGCGCGAACATTTAGAAGCTAAAAATTGGCAAATAATTGATGCTTTTCATGACAAATTGGTTGAATTATTGAGGCTTTATTATTTTATAGGCGGCATGCCTGAAGCGGTGGACAATTATATTCGTTATGAAAATTTAAGTACCGTTCGGGATATTCAAGAAAAGATTTTGTTGGGTTATGAAAACGATTTTGCAAAATATGCACCTATCGAAATTGTGCCGAAAATCAGGTTGGTTTGGCAGACCTTGATAAGCCAATTAGCAAAAGACAATCGGAAATTTATTTATGGACAAATCAAAAAAGGTTCACGGGCAAAAGATTTTGAAACCGCTATTAATTGGCTGACTGACGCTGGATTGGTACTGAAAGTGAACTGCGTTGAAAAACCGACGATGCCTCTAAGTGCTTATGCTAATATGGATTCGTTTAAGTTATTTCTTTTAGATATTGGTTTGTTAAATGCCATGGCAAAACTTGACCAAAAAATCCTTTTAGAAAAAAACAATATTTTAACCGAATTTAAAGGTGCTTTGACGGAGCAATTCGTGGCGCAACAATTAATCATCAACCATGAAATTTATTATTGGGTTGCGCCAAATGCCACTGCTGAAATTGATTTTTTGGTTCAGTTTCAAAATGACATCATTCCGATTGAAGTAAAAGCCGAAGAGAATTTGAAATCAAAAAGTTTAAAGGTTTTTGTAGAGAAATACAAGCCCAATACTGCCATTCGCACATCCATGAATCGTTTTCGAGAACAAGAATGGCTCACAAATGTGCCATTATATGGCGTTTCGACGCTTTTTCATTAAGGAACAAATGGATGCCATTGCGTGTGCATTATTGGTTTTGTGGGGTTTGACCCCCTCAGTATTTTATACTTTTTGAATCAAAAATACTACAAAACAGCAAATCCAACGTTTTAAACCAAAATATAAATCTTTCAAATTATGTGCATCAAAAAACTTGTTTTGTTCAATCTCTTATGGATTAATATATTGCCATTATTTGCTCAAAATGATTCAATACAAGCAAAAAATAAGCTTCCCGCTAAGCATTTTGAACTTACAATTCTTTCATTTAATCACGCTGAATTGTTAGGTAACGGCATAATGAGTTTGAAAATGACTGAAAACTATTTAGAATTGACTAATATTCCCTCCTTACGTCAAGGGAAAAAGCGTGTTGTTTTTTCAAAGAAATTGTCAAAGTACGACAATTCAATTATCCAGCTTTCACAGTTAAATTTAGATACTTTAAAGAGTTTCTATTACAATAAACGTGTCATGGGAACAAGCGGATATGAGTGTTCTTTTAAGTACAAAAACAAAACTGTTTCTAGAGAAATAAGAATGCATCATTATTACTTGAAGTTGATTGATGAAATTATCCAACTCGTAAATCTCAGTTTGCCCACCGAATATCAATTTACTTATCTGCCTGCTGATACCGAACAAGAAAGTATGTAAGCACCCCTTAGTATTGCTCAATCTAACTCAACCCAATCCTATGCACAAACGGCGTAAACCCCGTCACATAAACCGTCGGCTCATCCATAGCCGCCACAGCACCGCGTAATTGTACAGCTTTATGTTCCAATCTGCCTGAACTGAATTGAATCGTATCCTTGCCGACCGTATAAGTGCCTTTGTTTTCTTTAAAAAGGTAGGCTTTCGGCTTAGAGGCATGAGCTTGAACGCCTGTGAATGTGCCGCCTTGTCTGAATATCAATTCAAGTGAGACAGGCACCCCCTCAGTACCATGAATGTCAAAATCAACATTGATGCCGTTGGTTGATTCGGTGATGGTTATGGTGTATTCGAGGACTTGAATCTCACTTTTAGGACGATTGGTGCGCGGCATCTTACTCAAATCACCGGTCGGGTCAATTTGGTCTTTGGGATACGGTTGATAGTAAGGTCCTTCCAATTTATTGGTCAATACCCAAGCATCACCTTCTTTTTTGATGTCAGATGATTGAAATTGACCTTTGCCAAAGAAAGAAGCCGCTACCCGCATCGCTTGCAACACCGCATTGCCCTTGTGAAATGTCAACCAACCTGGATTATTGGATAAAATAGTCGTATCCCAATTGTTTCTGCGAATCCGTGCCACACCTGAAAACGGAAAAGCTTTCGCATAACTCACAGGCAAAGGTTTGTTGCTCGGTAATTCATCCCACAAAGTCGGGTCTTCTAAGAAATAGTCCAATGAATGCACGAGTTTAGGAAAACACGTTTTTTCAATCAAACGACACATGGCGGCGTATTCACCGTTTTTATCCAATAAAGACAGATACCGATAACCGTAATAATACCCCTCCAAAGTACCGATGGTGCCTTTGTCCTGTCTGTTCGATGCTTCCGTCACCACTTCGCCGTTGGGATGCACGTAATACATCGTCATCACTAAGTTTTTACGCACAAAGTCCAATATTTCTGGCTTATTCAAACCTTTTGACAAAGTAATCAAGACCCGATTGACCAAAGGCGTGTAGCCGCCCGTACTTTTTTCGGTGTATTGTCCGTCGGCATCCATATCTATGTGTTCCAACAACCATTGTTCTGCTCGATTAATATAACGGGTATCCGCCCA
>JAYVFS010000087.1:0-4832 GCA_043772905.1 Saprospiraceae bacterium
ATAATCCAGTGAAACCCGGGTTGTGCAAAACGGTGGTATTTACCAAGTCGCTCAATCAATGCACGGTGTGTCGGGCGAACGATTTTTACGCCCATTGAAAAAAGGAATATCACCATAGCGATGATATAAAACATTGTGTTGTCCATAATCTATACTTTTAAAAATTATTGAATTTGAAATAAGAAGGGTTCATAAACTTTTGACTCCTTTCAAAAGTTATTTCGTAAGTTACGAATAAATTTTGACAAAATAAAATTTTGACAGCGCAATTCGTCAAAATCCCCCCTCAGTATGAGTAGGTTTTAATTAGTGGGAAAGTGACTGTTTTTTATGCAAAATGAAGGAATATAATTTTAATTCTAATCTTCAAAAATGCTCTTGATAAAGCACTTACCCATCAACCTTTGATAATTTCACCGATTCAACCGAACCCGTGCCTTTAAAACGATAAACAATGCCTACGATTTTTAGACTCTGCTGTTCTTTTTGATCTGTATTATCCAGTTGATAAACCAAATGATTGTTAATGAAAAACTTTGCTCTCCCTGCCAAAACTTCACATCGAAAATGGACAAAATCACTGAAATCTACACCAAAACCAGACAAATCATGTTCTTTACCTGAAATACGTTTGCCAAGAAAATATAAATTATTTTCGGAGATACACCCCTTTGCCGAAAAAGGAATATTGATAGCCGAACCTTCCCAAAGTAAGATGATTTCTGAATTTTGGCAAATGGAGGAACCTTCCCGATAATCGTTTTTTAAGGACGTTTCAAAGATGAAATTATCTGTTGTCAAATCGCCAAAATCCCGTACGTTCGAGTATTTTACATAGGGTGCAACTGGTTGTAAATCAATATTTTGTGATTTTATTTTTGATATAGGTAAACTCAATTGACCGTTGATAATTGCCTCCTCTTTTTTGAAATAAATGGGAACTGGTTTTTGCTCTATCATTGGCAACCAATCCCCTGTTGGAATGAATAAATCATGCTCTTTGACGATTTGTTTTCCTATCAACAATTTGGCTTTGAAAAACCCTGGATAATAATAAATAGACGTGTGTTGCTTATGTTTTTTGGGGATTTGCTTCCGTAAAGTAGAATCCCATGATTGTTGAATAAATACACTGTCAAAAGGTGCTGCGGAAGCATCGTAGTCAAATATGACAGAATTGGGTAAACCAGACGAGAGTATTTTTTTACTGTCGAATTTGTAATCACTTAATACTAAATCAGTTGTCTTTCTTTTTGAATTTACAAAAAAGAAAGCAATCATTATGCTTATCAAAACAAAGCTTCCTAAAATCCAGTAGGTTTTAATAGATGATTTTTTAGGCGTTTTTTTTCCCCGAGTCCTGTTCATCTCTTTCGAACCATACCCATTTTCAGTCAAAAAGCTTTTGCCATTTTTCGAAAATTGGTCTTGCCGAAAAGCCCGCCAATGCTCAAAATCAATGAATTGTGCTAATGTATTTAGGGTTGTTTGGGTGGGTGCAGAATCATATTTCACTTTTCCCCAAATCCGCTTCAAAGTCGTTGCGCTGAGTGTTATGGTCGTCTTGTCAAATATTTTTTCAGACAGCTCTTCAAAGTCTTGGTTTGTCCAATCCTCGCTTCTTCTCCAAGCCAATTCTGCTTCGATTAGGTTTTTGCAGCTTTCAATAAGTTTTTCTTCTGAATCGATAACCATTTGACAATCAATATTTTATGATTTTGAACCATTTTGCACCAACTTGAAAAAACTTGGACTTTCCTTTTTTATCCGACACGCCTACATTTGTAAGGACAATTATTTTTTTCACGAAATGTATCAAATTATGAAAAATTACAAAAAAGAATTTGGCTTAACAGCGTTTTTTTTCGCTCTGTCTTTTTTTACGTTCAGCTTATTTGGACAAGGCAACAGCTCAAATCAGACGCATACCACTGATGCTTATAGCGCAGTTAAAGGTTTTTGGAATACTGAAAGCAATCTGTCCAATAAAAAAACGACCGTCGTTCGCTTTTATCTGAGTGATAAAACACTCATATTCGAAGAAAGGATTGAAGGCGTAAAATTATCACCTAAAAAACCCAAAGTCATAGAAAAACTGAATGCGGCTTTGGACAAAGTATTGCGGGATTATCAGTGGCATCAACTCCCTAAAGATCAATATTCTGTTGCTTTTATGTTTAAGAAATAGCTTTGCAAGTGTATGAGAGGCTGTATTAAAAGGTCTGGTACTAACTTAAACAAGGTATAGTAGACGGAAATTCAATTGGTTTTTGCTTTTTTTTTGCAAAAAAAAAATAAAAAACCAATTGAATTTCCGTCTACTATACCTACTTCGACCACAAACCACTAAAAAAGTTAGTACCAGTGCCTTTTGATACAGCCCCCTCAGTAATTTGACATTTACAACTTGCCGCAAGGTTATTAGGGCATATCATTAGAATAAAAACGCATTTTTACCTTCCTTCAAAACCAAACTTTTACCTTTCCAAATAAATGTACCCATGACCTTTTGAGGCAAATCAATCTCAATACGCCATTTATTGTTGTCAAATTGATAACGCACTGCCACAGTACCATTTGGATGTGGTATTGATCCACTGATGTTTTTGATATCGCCTAAATGTGGTTCAATCTTAACTTTTGAAAAACCCAATCCATCGCTGTCAATACCTAAAATCGTTCTAAAAAACTCAATATTGGGGCTGGAACCCCACGCATGACAGTCGGAACGGGTTTTATTCAAATCAGGTGTTTCGCCCCAAGTCGTCAAACCCATTGAGATATTTTCACGCCAAGTATCCAACCAATTCCTATAATCATTGCCCAAACCTGCTTTGATCAAGGCTTGATGCACATAGTATTTGAAGTAAATAGAAGCGGGTGCTAAAGTTTTATTGGTCAATATTTGTTGTGCCAATTGTGCTATTTCAGTCTGATTAACCACACCCGTCAGTATCGCCAGAGCATTGGCATGTTGCGAAAAAAGGTCTTTTTCGATGCGGTCTGCATACAGTTTTTGCTTGTTATCCCAATATTTGTTTTGTATGGTTTTCTTTAATTGTTCGGCGTAGCCTGTATAAATCGTTGCGTATTCTTTCATACCTATTTTACTTTCCAAATCAGCCGCTACTTGATATGCCCACAGCAATTGCAAATCTAAAAGTGCCGAAGTGCCATCTTTACTGAGGGGACCTACCCCAGAACGCCAGTCCTTCGCCGTTACCCAATCGGTGAACATCCATTGCGGTACGTCTTTCAATGATCCATCGGCTTGTTGGTAATGCCTGAAATAGTCCAAAATTTGCCGTTGTCCCGATAGTTTGTTTTTGATAAAATTGATGTCCTTACCATAGCGGCTATAATCATGCAGCATACCGATATACCACAACGAAAAAGTCGGAATATACTGAGGGGTGTATGAAGGATGCCGACTCAAGGTTACGCCTTCGGGTTGCCGCGAATTGTCCATGAGTGTCAGCGCATTTTTGACAAGCCTATCGTCGCCGCTGTTGTATAACGAAACGAGGGCTTGGATGCGCCCATCGCCTATATATTGCAGTTGTTCGTAGTAAGGACAATCCATATAAGTTTCGACGGCACACAAGCGAGCAGTACGCCAACCGATTTCAAGCATTTTATCCATTTCAGAGCTATTTGAGGTCAATTTTGCATTAAATTGAAACGGATATCCTGTAAAAGTGCCATAAACATCTTCTAAAACCAGCGGATCGCTCTTCGTTGTGATGATTAATTGAACAAAACGATACGTCCTATAAGCGAGTGTTGTAAACGACTGACCTTTTGTACCATCAGAGATAAGACTGTCTTTTCGTCCTAAAAAAACCTTTCCCGCTGTTTCATTACGATTGCCTTTTGCGGGGTATTTGGTGTATAAAGCTTCTTCATAAGTCAATGACATTGTTGCGGCTTTACCACTACTAAACACAATTGTTGGATAGGCATTGGTCAAATAGGTTTGGTCTAACACGATTGTCGCAACGGTATTTGCAGGAATGGTTAAGTTGGTTTTTGTTTTTGGAAAACCATTGGGTATCTCAACACCTTCGGCTTTTAACACCTTTACAAATCGCTCATTTTGCAATGCCATTTGTGGAATCGTCGAAGGCACAAGCAGCCAACCACTGACCGTACCATAACCGCCTAAAATCTGTTGCGGTATGCCAATGCCAATAGTTTGAGCGTTTTTCCAATCATTGTCTTTAAAATCAAGCGATTGCCAATTTTGGGGGTGTTTATTCATGTCCATGAGTTCGCCCGGACCCGCGACATAATACGCTGCGAGTTTTACTTTTATAGGTGCGTAACTGTCATCACGAATACATTTCCAACTGTTATCCGCATTGATAGCGCTTTCCGTTTCGGTTGCACCTTGAATGATAAAACCTGTTTGCGCAGTAATTTGCGCTTCAGGTCGGACATCCCCTTCATTCCATACTTGTGCAGCGATGCAATTTTTACCTATGTTTAAATACGGCGCAATATCCACCGTTTCAAAGTTCCAATGATTGATGTCACCTCTCGCAGGACCGAGTGAAACGAGTTTTTCATTGACAAATAATTTATACCGATTATCGGCAGATACATGGACAACGTAGGTTGTTGGCTTCGCATTTAAGTCAATTATCTTTCGGAACAAATAAATGCCATAACCATTCGCGGGTTCATCTGGAACGGTTATCCAAGCCGCTTTCCATGGCTTTTGCAAAATAGACGGATCTATGGTTTGTGCCTTTGTGGAAACAGCAAAAAGGACAAATAAAATAACGGAAGCGATGTAAATTGATGATTTTTTCATGATATTGCGGATAAGT
>JAYVFS010000088.1:0-14948 GCA_043772905.1 Saprospiraceae bacterium
ATGAACGATAAAAAAAGTTTTAAAAAAAGACGTTTCAAGGCCGCTCTTAATGATGACTACCTTTTGGAGGTATTGCAATTTTGATGCGTTTGCCCTAAAATGCAGTACGAGACACGCCCTGATTCAATTTTAAAAGGAGAAAATGACCCCAATAGCCCTGATTCGCCAAATTGGACTTTAAATCCTTACACCGATGTTCATTTAATTTTTGAATCACTTAGTGTTAGAGGTTTTATTAAAGATTTTTAATACCCCTCCGTATTTGAAACTTGCAACTAAACATCATGTCTATTAAATCAGATTTCACCATTCACAACATCCCTTTTGGCATTTTTTCAATAAAAAACCAACCAAAATGCTTGGCAACCATCATTGGCGACCAAGTTGTGGATTTATATGCCTTAGCGGAATTGGGTTATTTTGATGATTTAAAAATCAAAAAAACGGTTTTCAAAAAGGATTATTTGAATGATTTTATGGTTTTGGGCAAAGTCAAAACCAATGCCGTGCGCAAACGAGTGCAAGAGATTTTATCAGATTTTAAAAAATTACCCCCCTCAGTATTTTACCATGAAAACAGCGTTCAACTGCATTTACCCGTCCAAATTGGCGATTACACCGATTTTTATTCCAGTATTGAACATGCGACCAATGTTGGAAAAATGTTCCGAGGTCCTGAAAATGCTCTATTGCCAAATTGGCGACATATACCCGTTGGTTATCATGGGCGCAGTTCCTCAATTGTCGTGAGTGGCGTGCCGATTCATCGTCCACAAGGGCAAGTGAAGCCAAAAGATGCGCCTTTTCCTATTTTTCAACCGACTGCACGACTTGATTTTGAATTGGAAACTGGCTTTATCATTGGTAAAGAAACAGCATTAGGCGAATCTATTCCGATAGACCAAGCGGAGGCATATATTTTTGGAAAAGTGTTGTTCAATGATTGGTCTGCCCGTGATATTCAATCATGGGAATACGTGCCGTTGGGACCTTTTTTAGGTAAAAACTTTGCGTCTTCCATGTCGCCTTGGGTCGTGACGATGGAAGCCTTAGCACCGTTCAGAGTGAGAGGACCTCAACAAGAACCGCAAGTATTGCCTTATCTACAATATTCAGGCGATAAAAACATAGATATTCAATTGGAAGTCAGCATATTGCCTGAAAAAGGGAATGAGACGGTCGTTTCACGTTCCAATTTCAAATATATGTATTGGAATATGGCGCAACAATTGGCACACCACACCGTCAACGGCTGCAATGTGCGCATTGGCGACTTGATGGGTTCGGGCACTATCAGTGGCAAAGACGACACGTCTTTGGGTTCTATGTTGGAACTCAGTTGGTCGGGTACAAAACAGCTCCCATTAAAAGGTGGCATTAAAAGGACTTTTATTGAAGACAATGACACCGTCATCATGCGTGGTTATTGTGAAAAAGAGGGGGTTCGGGTTGGTTTTGGCACATTGTCAACCAAAGTATTGCCTGTGAAACAACGATAAACTACCCCCTCAGTATTTTGATTAAATGAGCGATTTCGCCTTATTTATCACGTTTTTTGTCCGATTTTTAGGTCGTACATACGCCGCCCTTCCTTTTTACTCATTCGCAAACGCCTCTTTTTTACTATAATACACCTTCATCGGCAAGTCATAAACCACCGAATTTTTCTTCTCTTTATTTTCAACATAGTGAACAGAATGAATATACGGCTCTGCCAAATTGATTTTATCCAAAGGTGTTACGACCATCAATTGCAGGTTCAATTGCTTGAAAAGTTCCATTGCATAAACCGCATTTTCAGGGTCAACTTTGCTAAAAGCTTCGTCAACAACGGCAAAACGGAAGGATTTTTTACGCAAATCCTCGTTGCGAATCCCAAATTGATAGGCAATCGCAGAGGCTAAAATCGTATAAGCCAATTTCGCTTTTTCACCACCCGAAAGGCTTTGCGAATCCACATAATATTGCCGCTGCTGATTGTCGGCGCGATACCGTTCAATCGCTGCAAATTCAAGCCAATTTCGCACATCGGTTACTTTTTTGCGCCATGTTTCATTGCCCGACAGTTCTTCAATAATGGTTTTGATGCGAATAAAACTCGCTTCTAACTCTGTGTCTTCGTTGCGAATCAACTTAGCAGGGTCGGGCATCGCATCACGCAACATTTGGCGAAAATCACGAATAGCCACGTCTCTCGATTTATGCAAATCCAATTCAATATACGTTTGTGGATGTGCATTAAAATTAATATCACGCAACGAAGCGTTTATTTCCTCAATGCTTTCAACAATCAAACTTTCTTTGTTTTCCAAAGACGTTTTGAAATTGGCAATATCAAAAATCAAGCGTTCATTCAACCACTCTTTGAAGCGTTTTTGATGCTTCGGCAAGTCTTCTTCGCTAAGTTTTTTATGGAAATCTTCAAATTCATTGAGGTAATCCATATCCGCTTTGAGGTTCAAAACATCGGCAGACCAGTTCGGATATTTTGCTAAAATCTCTGCATTTGGCGAAATAAAACGCTGCATATCCAGCGTCAAACGGCGTTCTAATTGGGCAACATCTTTTTGTTTGCGCTCTTTTATGTCGGCAATATTTTTAGTCACTTTTGGCTCTAACGAAGCAATATTGCTGATAGAAGGCTCTTTTCCGTCCAATAAAGGCTCAATTTTAGGTTGAAAAGTCGCCCAATTAATGCCACTTTTTGGCACTGTCGCTAAAAATTCTTCTGCAATTATAATGTTTTCGATATAAGATTCTAAACGTGTTTCCAAACGGCTTTTTTCATTCAAATACCGTTCACGCTCTTTTTCTTTATGGTCAATGTCTTGTTTAACCGTCTCTAACTGCTGCTGTAAAGTCTGTAATTGATTCGAACTTTTGCTCAAATTCTCTTTTTGTGCCTTCAAATCCAACACCGTTTTAGTGCTGTTTTTCCAATCAATTTCTGCAAAAATTTCAAAATTGAGCAATCGAGTGAGCGTATCACGACGGGTTTGCAACTCATTCCGTTGCGTTTTACTTTGCCGAATTTGGCGGTTCAAATCCTGAATTTGTTCTTCCGTCGCTTTCGCCGTGCGTTGCGCCAAAAGCACGGTTTCCCGATTGTCCCAACCCAAAATATAGGCTTCTTTGGCTTTTACGCTTGAAGAATCGTCTTTTTCGTAGTGGTTTTCCGCTTTTATCAAACCTCTATCTGTCAACGACAACGGATAACGTTGCAATTCTGCAACACCATCAACGCATCTAAAATTGTAATTTTCATGCAAAAGAGCCTCTAAATGCGTTGTAAAATCCGTTCCTTTTTTGATTTCTATTTTTTGTAAAATGCTACTTTTCTCCAATTTGATCCCCTCAGTAAAAACGGCATTTTTACCCATTTTTTGATATCCAATCTTACCTTCCAAATCATTTTGCTGCATATAGCGACTCACCGCATCAATATGTTCCTCTTTCACCAACAAAGTCAAACCCAAAGGACGGAACAAACGCTCCATCGCCGACTCCCATTCTGTATCTGTCACCTTCATCAATTCAGCGACAAAAGGCAGGTTGTTTTCAGCAATATTTAGTTTTTTAATCAATTGCTCACGTATCGTCACTTGCTCAATCGGCACACGATTTTTACGCTGTAACAAAGACGTTAAATGTGCTTTTTGTTCCGCCAAAAGTTGTTGTGTTTGGTCAAATAAAGTCTTGATACTGAATTCTTTATCTTCTAAAACCAACACATCAGCCTCCGCTTGTGCGATGCCTTTTTTAGCATCTTCTAAGCCTTGATAAAACGCTTTTTCCGTTGGGTCAGCTTTCCAATTCAGCGATGTTGCGAGTTTATTATAAACGTTTGCACGTTGTTGTCGAGCATTTCTATCTTCCTCCGCTTGCCGAATATTGCGCTCTAATTGTTGCAATTGTTCATAAGCTTTATTGCCACTAATCGAAACCGTCAATTCATCACGTTGCAAACCAAATTCGCCAATAATCCGTCGTGTATCTTCGATTTGATTGCTTTTTCTCAAAATATCGCTTTCCAATTCCTGCCGTGCATTGCCGTATAAAGTCGCTTTTTGTTGGGCAAAATAATAGGCAATGAGGTCTTGCAATTCTTGTGTTTCACTCAATTCATTGGTTGCCGTATGATAGGTTTTAC
The DNA here is from genome assembly GCA_043772905.1 of Saprospiraceae bacterium. Classification (GTDB taxonomy): domain Bacteria; phylum Bacteroidota; class Bacteroidia; order Chitinophagales; family Saprospiraceae; genus JAAFJT01. The sequence continues at coordinate 4,151 of JAYVFS010000088.1, forward strand.
TATTTTCCAAAATCGGCTCTAACAAAGCCGCTTGTTCCCGTGCTTTTTCAATCGCTTTATGCGCTGTCAACAAATTATCATACAATTCCCGCAGTTGTGAAAACTCTGTTTCTGCATCGTTTTCTTCCAACATATTTGTCCGAATAAAATCATTTAAATTGCCCAAAACTTTAATGCCAACCGTTTGAGCAAACAAAACAAGGGCTTTTTCAGACTTAAACCCAAAGGTTTTTGAAAAACGCAAAGCATATTTTGAAAAACTATCAAATTCCTCCGCACCAATTTTTTTCTTCAATTTTTGTCGCCAAACACCACCTGTATCAAACGGCAAAAAATGCTCTTCAATCGTCAAAGCCGTTGCCGACACCATATAAGAACGTTTCATATCGTTGTCAGAATACCAACGAGACTGCGCCAAAGTGAGGTATTCCTTCGTTTCTGCATTAAAAAACACGCCTAACAAGATAGAAAAATCGTCTTTTGTCCTCAAATACTTGGTCTTTGCCGCCAAACCACTGTCGCTTTGCAGCGTGCCATAAGCCCCCAACACATAGCTGTTTTCATCGCGTTCCCGCTTACTTTCCGCGCCCGAAGATTGGTTATAATGCCGTTTATTAGGCGGCACTAACAGCGTCAAAATAGCATCCACCAAAGTCGTTTTGCCCGACCCATTCGCCCCTGTCAACAAGGAATTTTTGCCATTTGGATTCAATTTCCAAATTTTACCATCAAAAGTTCCCCAATTATAGACTTCGATATAGCTTAGGCGAAAGCCTTCTTGCTGCATTATCATATTGTTGATTTTTTTAAAGTTTTATGATGCAGAATTACGAAATTTTAGAGATTTCGTAATTCTATACCCCTCAGTATTTTATTCAATTTTATCGTTTTCTGCTTCATTTCTAGGCAATTCAGGTGTCTTTTCACCTTGTTTCAAGCCTAAAAAATTATCACTCGAGACTACTTTTTCGCCTGTCTTTTTCTCCAATTTTTTACGTGCGCCACCAGCAATATGACCGCCTTGACGTGCCGCTTCATGGTTTTCTGTAAAACCTTGTGCATCGTCTTTTGTCGCTATCAAACGGGTTGATTCCTCACTTAACATGGTGAAAATCAATTCAATAGGGGTCATGTGGTCTCTTAGATTCTCACGTTCCAAACCCTTTACTTTGGCATGTTCCGAAGGTGTAACGCCAAAGGTTGCTTTGGCAATTTCAGCCGTCAAAATACTGTATTCATGCCCTTCTTTCACGCCTCTATTTTTCCATTCATCGGTCAATGACTTGCGGACTTCGATGCTTTGCAAACGCCTTGTAATCCACTCATCGGGATAACCTTTGGCACGATATATTTCTGCTTGTCGTTCCGTCAACAATTCAGGATTTTCGGTTTCATCAATATGCTGTTTGCCGACACTCGCCAACCACAATTTAAAAGGCTCTGCCTTCGGCGACGGCACGGACATGAGGATGCGAAAGACCCCCTCAGTATTCGCACAATCGGTCAGCCGTTGCTTACCATCTTCGGCTTTCATTTTCAAACGGAGACAAATTGTCGCCAGTTGACTTTCCCGTTCTTTCAACTTCGTCCAATATTTTCGAGGGCTGATACTCTCCGTCAATACCTCAATAATATCCACTATTGAAAAATACATTTCGCCATTATGCTCTATACGGCGAATTTCTTTTTGCTCAAAAACAGCTAATTGATTGTCCATAATTTTGTTCGGTTTTTAAAAGTTTAAACAAATCAGTGCATTTTTGCCCTAATTTCCTCCAATTTCTCATTATTTATCTTCGATTTCAAAACCCGTCGCACCTCATACGTCTTGTTTTGAGCATCGTGGCTGCGGACATCAATTTCTTTCAAAAAGCCCAACGACACCGTTGTATTGATATAGGCATCAAGTCGTTCCAATAATTTTACCTTGTCGGTGCGCTCGCCATAGAACAATTCAATGCGGTCTTTGATGTCTTTACTCGTCAAAAACAACTTTCTGGAATCCGTATTTTTAACGTCAAATTCCTCTAAGGCTTCGCGCAAAACCACGCAGAGCAGCGTCACTTCGTAGGAAATCGGCATACGACGCACCAAACGCGGTACTTGCACCGCCTCACCTTCGACGTATTCAGGTTGCGACAAATAAGCAAAACCTTCTTGCTCATTCAATATCAATTCGATGCCCATGATGGCAAAATGAGCGCGAATTTGGTGTTGAAAAGCGAGTATGTCGTTCCAAATCGCTTTGTCATCGTCGTAAACAATGCTTTGAAGGAGCTTTATGAGGAGGGGAGCATATTTTGGTATTTCCATTGTTGGACGGGCTTTATTTTTTAATGATAGTATTCAAATTTTCAGATTTGTGAAATTTTTAAAATTTCGTAAATCTTTGATAATTAATGTTTTGCGAACCACAGGTTCGCGTCACTTAACAAAAACGACTTGCGGCAAAACAACGGAGCGCATCACATCGCCTTCGTTTTGCCATTCAATAATATCCAATTTTTCGGTATTGATAATGTGTTTGGAGGACTGTGCGGCTATTGAAAAATAGCTGATTATTTCCTCCAAACCCTTGTTTATGGGTTGAATAAGGGTTAATTCTCGCAGCGTTATAAAATTCTGTTTGCCTAATATTTTGGAGATATTTCGTTCCAATTCCTGTTTATTTAACTCAAATTGGTCGAATAATTGCCCAAAATGCACATTGTCAAACTGATTGCTGCCAATGCCTTGTGGTTGATTCGTGAAATTAGCGACTTGCGGTTGTTCGCCCCACGGTCTGTCCATGTCCATCGAAATATCGGTACCGCCTTCAATCGTTGAAAAATCTTTTTGACCAGAAAATTGACCAATTTTTTGAACCGCTAAATTTTTAATATCGTTGATCAATTCCTGTGACCTACGGCGGTCTAACATCTCTTTTTCAACCAAAATGCGGCTCAATTTGTCCGCTAATAAATGGTTAGAAGCAATCACTTTTTGACCCGACGCATGAAGGTAAATTTTAATTTTTTTGAGAAAATTATCCGCCGCTTCAATTTCACGTTCACGCAACAATTTATAGACATATTCAATCATCACAATCAACTCGTCTTGCTTGTTGTCGGCAATTAAAAACTGCCAAAACGCATAGAAACTTTTGCCTTGATCACTCGCTTTCAGTTCCTCCGTTGCGTCGAGGGCATAGCCCAAAATGTCGCCTTTGTGAAGGTCTCGTTGGGTCTGTTTTTTATAAATATTGAGGGTAATATCCTTAAAATTCTGCTCTACTTCCTTGAAATCTGCGGTCAGTTCCCGCGCTGTTTTACTGATTTCATAAAAGCGTTCTTTGATTTGCGTATCGTTGTAAATGTCCGCTTTCCCCGTTTTTTTGATGAGCGCAATTTGCGCATTGATGTCCCGTTTTTTAGCTTCTAACTCCTCGATTTTGCGTTTTGGATCGTCCGAAGTATTGTCAATCAATTCCTGTAAACGGCGATAAATGTCCTTAAAACGGGACTCTGTACCCACAAATTCTCGTTTTCTAAGGCTTTCCAACCACTGAAACACCTTTTCTACTGAGGGGGTCAATTCGTGCATCGGCTCGCCATTTTCGTCAGGATAACGGGTCAAATAACGGTTTTCTTCGTTGCACCATTGGTCAATATATTTGCGGGCATTGGTGAGCGCATCGCCTTTTTCAGGTACGAGAAAAGCGTTGTCTTTCAGACGTTCGAGATAATCCGCCAAACGGCTTGTGAGTTCATAACTGGGAATCGTAATGCGATTACGGGCTTTAAATTCGGCATAAAGAAAGCTAATCAACAACGGAGCCGTCCGCGCACGCAAAATCTTAATCGGTTGAGCCTGCTCGATTAATTGTTCTAATTCCTCATAACGCATAGATTACCTTGTTTTTTCGTACTTTCGAAATGTAGTAGCAAGTCGCTTTTGTCATGCCGCTTTTGTCATTCTGAACGCAGTAAAAGAATCTGCACAAAATATTCATTTTCAATTGTTTATATAGATTCTTTCACTGCGTTCAGAATGACAAAAAAAGGGACGTTATTGTTTACACGTTACTCACCACTACATTTGCGAAAGCACTTATTTTTTAGAAAAAAAACTTTTTGCTTGTGAAAAGGGGCGAAAATTAGAACTTTTTGCTTGGAAAAGTATGATTTTCACACCAACTTTTTAAATCTTAAATAAAGTAGAAAGCTTTTGCCTACTTATCTCTTTTCTCCCAATTCACCTGCACATCAATTGCCGTTTCTTCTATCCGAATTTCATATTTTTTTTCAGGTTGCGTATAGACATTCACGCTTTGATGCGTCGTTGCAAAAGTGTTTTCGTAGAGAAAATCGGGCGCACCAAAAAGGATTTCTTCAATTTGTGCGCTCGTCCATTTTTGGCAAACACCTGCGAGGTAATATTGAATAATACCTTTCATCCGTTGAATTTGGTAGAGATTTTCGACCCCCTCAGTATTGTCGCTCGGCATCAGAAAAATCAAATAATCTTTGGCGCGACTCATCGCCACATTGAGGATATTTTTTTTATTCAAAAATGACCGTGGGCTTTTCGTAATCGTCGGCGGCGGATTGAAAAGGCATAAAACCATATTACATTCATCGCCTTGAAAACTGTGAATAGTGCCAGTTTGTATCGAGATATTTTTAGAATTGAGGTGCAAACCCGCCAATATTTTGTCCACCAAAACCGCTTGCGCTTTGTACGGACAAATGATGCCGATTTTAAACACACCCTCTTTTTCAAACTGTTTTGTCAAATTTTCAGCAATATACTGCGTCAATTCGACGGTCAACAAAGCCGAATACAAGTGATAATGACTTTTATTCAGCAACTGCGGACGGTAAATAATTTCTAATTTATGGGCAGGAAATTGAATAATATTGATGTCTTTCAAGGGCAAATTAGGCAATTCAAGCTTTTTTTGATGCTCTTTGAAACGATTATGCCGCAAAATGCCATCGTAAGCAAAATGGCTGTACAAGCCGCCAATCGTGCTGATACTGCGGAATTGCGTCGTCAAATTCAACACATTATAGGTGTGTGGAAACAGCCGTTCACGCTGCAAAACGGGGTCAAAAGCATCTAAACGCACCATGGAATAGATGTTTTCGCCTTGCCAATCTTCTGCAAAAACAACGGGTTCTATCTGGAAAGGGTCGCCACCGATGACAAATTGCGCTTGTGGTTGCTGCTGCAAAAGGTAGCCGATATAGCCCAAACTGACCATCGAAGCCTCGTCAACGATAATCACGTCCCATTGAATATTTTTAAATTTATAATCAATCGAACCATTGTTGAAACCATCGTAAGGAAAACGTGTGATTGTTGTGACAACGCAAAAATGCTCTTGACCAACAATATTATAGGTCGAATCACGCAACAAACCCGCATTTTCGATGCTTATTTCGCTCGTTGTGCCAAAACGCATCAACCATTCGGGCGATTCACCGCAAACTTGTTGCGTTTTTTGAACCAAAACATCTGCCGCTTTATTGGTCGGTGTAAGCACTAAAACCTTTAAAAAATCATCGGAAAGCATAGCGGGTTGAATTTCTTCATGCACTAAATGTGTCGTTTTACCTGTGCCAGGTGGTCCAAAAACAAAACGTATATCGTGTGTTAAATGCGTTTGAACATTGTGTTCATCGGGAAAAGGCAATTCGTCAAAAGCGTTTTTCAGTTCCTCTAAAACAAAAATCGTGTTTTGAATTTCAAGGGTTGCACCTCGAATTTTTGAAAAATCCACGTCGGTAATTTCTTCGGGTGACTTCAATTTTGCACGTAAACTATTGTCTTTTATGCTCACAACATCAACGGCAAGGTTGCGGCGTTCATGTTCTAATTGCAATTTTAAAGTAATATCTCCCGCATCTTCAATGTTGTAAGGAAAGGTTTGTGAAGGACGTTTGAGTAAAATTGTTTTGTTAGTACCTTCTTCTCGCTCAACTTTGTCGAAATGAATTTGAAAACTGCGGTCTTTTTCCTGTTTTTCATAAGCCAACACGTATTCAAGGCGCAACAAGGCTTTGAACCACGCCATCGAATACCGTTCACTGTCTTGAATAATGGTTTTCAACTGCTCAATTTCAATCAGTTGTTCCATTTTGTCCTCCAATTCGGCTTCCATTTCTTCACGCAATTCTTGACGTTTTTTCAGCAATGCCTCGCTTGATGTTTGCTCATTTTCTTCGGTTTCAAGTGGTTTTTCACGCCTTTTTCGTTCTTTTTTGAATCCATCCAATGACGCTTCATCTTTCTTTTCTCTGAAAATTTTTGCTGCTTTGATGCGCCTTAATTCCAATAAATCATCTGTCGAAAAGCCTTGTTCCAAAAAGCGTTTGCCGACTTCAATAGCTTGTTTTTCTTCATCTGTCAGATAGGCAAAACGGTCAATTGGCTCGTCTTTTTCTGCCAAAAGATATTTCAATAAAAGCGGATGTGGCGTATAATTTTCATGCAAAATAGCCGCTTTTACTGAGGGGGTATCCACAGCGTTTCCGTGTTTATCAAAAAGCCAAACGGCTGTTTTTAAACGTCGCCAATACAGCGCATCAAAAGAAACGGTCTGTTGGTTTTTCCATGCAAAAGTATAATTGCCAAAATAATTATTGATGTTAAAAACATTGTTTTCAAAGCAATTTATTAGGAAATGCCACAAAAACAATGATTTTTCTAAAGAAATAGGTTCGTTCAAATAGGCTTCCAAACCGACCAAATCAAAGTCTTGAACTTCTTCCCAAACCGCAAAAGTTGCTTCGGGTTCAGCTTCTTGCATCAATTTTAGGCGTTCTTCATCGGATAAAGTATCCCAAATTTCTATGATTTCAGCAACCAAAAGACTCGGAGATGAGTCGTTTTCTGCAACCGCAATATTGGGTTTTGTTTGAACCTGTTTGGCTTGTAATTGAGCCAACAACCAATCATGCGTTACTACGTTTTGGTTTGCCGTTAAATGCGTTTTTGCATTGTGCCACAGTTTGGCATGGGGGTTCAAATTTGGAAAAATCCAACGTGCGCCCACGCCAAAAATGTCTTCTAATTGGTCATTATTACAAAGCGTTTGCGTGTTTTTATTTTCAGCTAAATACGCATTGTGTATGATAACTTTTTCTTCTGTATGACTTGTTGGCAACAAAGGCGTTTGATTCAGTTTTTGCAAAACAGCATCGGCAATCGGTGCAAAAAGATTATCCAAATCGCTGCGGTCAAAAGGGAGGGCTTGAAACAACGTTTCTTGTTCAATACCCCTTGAATTGGCTAAAATTTCGACACTTTCTGCCACTAATTCTGCTAATTGAATGACCAAATACTCATTCCAACGCTCTTTTTGACGAATACCTTCACGGCTATCGCTTAATAAAAAAGGTGCATGTATCAGAAAGCGCAAACCTGTCATCACTTTTGTCGGAAAAAAGCAATAAGCAGGGTGTTTTTTAGAGGCATTGATATGGTTGTTTTCATCTAAAAGAAAGACAATTTGTACCCCCTGACCCCCGGAGGGGGAATTCTGTTGTTCCCCTGTATGTAATCCCTCTTTCTGCAATCCCCCTTTGGGGGTAGGAGGGGGAATAGCTCTTTTAAATCTCAAAAACCCTTGTTGAACGGACTTTTTACCAATGGTTTGAGTATGAATTTCAACGTTTTGGGCTGTTATACTGAGGGGAGGCAAAGTATAATTCCCTTTCATCCCATTATCCGTTTCCCAAACAATTTTCCTTAAATTTCGTAGGAAAAGCAAAGGAAAAGGCAGATTTTTGAGCTTATCTTCTATTTCATCAACGGCATCTTGCGCGGGTTTTTCGATTCTATCAAAAGGGAAATAGAACAGCGTTTCGTCGTGTTTTCGCAACGGATGCGGTTCTTGTGGTAACAAAACAGGCACTATTAAATCCTTGATTTTGAATGAAATATGCGGGTCATAAATATGTGGCGTATTTGTGTATTGAAAAACGGCTTTGAAACCAATGCCAAATTTGCCAATTTTAGCAACCGGACTTTCCGTTTTATTTGAATCGCCAATCGCCGTAATAGCGTTAATATGACCTATGTTTTGGGTATCGTTGAGGGCTGTAACTGTAAAATATTCTGTACCATTATGGATAAAATACAAACCACTTTTTCGTAATATAAACCGTACTTCTGTTGCCCCAACATCATCAGCATTTTGTAGCAATTCATAAACAAAATGCGCTTTTTCGGAGTATTTTTCGACAATACCCGCCCGAATCCCTCGCATAGAGGGCTTATTGAGCAAGCGCACGGAATCTTCGCGGTCTTGGGTGAGTTGATGAAAATGTTTTATGTTGAGCAAAGGAGAATTGTATTCTTGAATCAATATTTTATTTTTGACAAATTTGCAATTGGATTGCAAATTTGTCAAAAATAGCTACTTTATAAAAATAACAGCATGTATCGCTTTATTTTTAAATCAAAAGCAATTGTTTTTCCAAATAGGCATAAGCCACGTCTTTCTGTAACAACCCATTTTTCTCTTTCAAATTGAGCAAATAGGCATAAAACGCTTGCTCTTCTGCCGTCAAATGTGTTAAAAAAGGATTTGCATTTGCCGTCTTTTGTGTTTGATGATGTTGCAGAAAGGTTTCAAAAGTCGTTTTATCCATCATCAAAGATTTTACACCTTTTAATATAGCGCGCATTTCAGACAGTTGTTCAAAGCCTTTTGGTGTAATATCGCCTACGAAATACGTGTTTTTATCTTGAAACCAAGGGGTTTCAGATAGAATATCCGCAGAATGTTCCCAAAGTACAATAATACTGAGGGGGTGTTTTGGAAAACTTAAATAGACGTTTTTATCTGTAATGAAAAAGATGTTTTCAAAAGACAAATTCTTCCAATTTGCAATAACGGATATTTTTAAAGCTAAATCATTTCCAATATGAAAGGGTACATCTATATCGTCTAAAAACCGCAAACGCAACATCGGTTCATCATACAGCAAACCAAAACGAGGTTCAAAGGCTGTTTCATTTTGGTTTATGGCATGGGGTGGTAAAACGACTTCCAATAATTCACCTATCAAGGATTGATGTGCTTCTAATATAGATAAATCAACATCTATAGGTAACTGCCGCCAATACACATTGGGTCGGTTGCTTCGTCCCTCGCAATGACAAAAAATAAAGTATTGAACAATCTTTAAAATGTCTGCCCATTCATCAGCTTGTTTTTGACATTTTAAAACATTGTTTTCTATCCATTTTAGTAGGGCAGGCACTTGTTTTTTTGTCAAATCAACCGCTTTTTTGAAAGCGGCAAAGGCTTGTTCTTTGTCTATAAATTTGAGGAAATCGCTTGGATTTTCAAAAAAAACAGCATCTGGCATAGTGATTACGCCTGAATGTCGGGTATTAACTTCCTTAAAAGTAAGGGTATAGCCATAGCCCAATTTCTCTTTTGAGTTATCAATGAGGTGTTTCAAAGCTGGAAAAAGGTCTTGCAAAGGCTGATTGGCATTGCCTTTATTGCCTTTGATATGGAATGGAAAAAATAGGTCACGCCGCAAGACACTTTGCAAAAAATCTTTATAGCTGCGCTCGGTCTTGTCTTTGATTTCTTTGGTTGTGAGCATAGGTTTGAAATCTGTTTTAAAATGATGCATGTAAGCGTACTTCATCATTAAACCCTAACAAAGAGTTTAAGTGCAACGGTAAAAATAATGAAAATTAAGCTCTCACCTAATCCATCAGCTATTTTTAGTGGGCTATTGACAACCTATTTCAGGACGATACAAGCGACCTAATAATACATATTATGTTTGTTTTATGGGTACAATTATTTTAAATTCCTTATAAAGCATTGATTTATAGTAATTTAACTGACATAGGCTTATGTATTAAGCAGTTATGTTTTGCGTTCCTAAGTATCGGATATTTTGAAAATATCCGATACTTGAGTGTTACTATTCTGTCACTTAAAGTCTTTCAACGCCATAATAAACTTCATAATCGCTTTATTCACCTCCGTATTCTTTTCCTTTTCAAAACCACCATGCAAGCCGCCTTCAACAGTAATAAACTCGGTTTTGACACCTGCCGCTAATAGTTTTTTATGCAAATCAACAGACTGCTGATATGGTACTGTGGGGTCTGCGTCGCCATGTACGATGAAGGTCGGCGGGCTGTTTTTGTCAACATAATTGATGGGTGAAACAGACTTCGCAAAGGCTTCATCTTTGGCTTTGTCGCCGAGCCAATTGACGGCAGATTTGCTTGTCTTTTTGAGACCATAGCCCCAGTCCCAAACATCTGAAATGCCGTATTTATCAATGATAGCAGCGACTTTTATGTTTTCAACATCTGTGCAATTCGTATCAAAACGATGGTCGCTGCCTAAAAGACCGCCCATTAATGCCAAATGTCCACCTGAACTGCCGCCCATGATGACTATTTTGTCCACGTCAATATGGAGGTCTTTGGCGTTTTTTATCAAATAAATCAAGGCACAACGGGTGTCTTCTACGGCTGCGGGTGCAGTCGCTTGACCAGTTAAGCGGTATTCGATGTTGGCTACCGCAAAACCCGCTTTGAAAAAAGTGCTGAATCCTGTTTGAGATTCTTTCTCGCCATGATTCCAACCCCCACCGTGAATATTGATGACAACAGGTGTGGCTTTGCCTGTCGGCGGCGGTAGGTACACATCCATTTTGCCTTCCCAGTCTTTGACTCACGTTTCGTTGATTTTACAAACGGAAAAAAAGAAATATCGTAACCTTGCGTATGCAAGTAGAACGAATAGATGATGTACCCTTAATCTGTAGTG
>JAYVFS010000089.1:0-4810 GCA_043772905.1 Saprospiraceae bacterium
GAAACGACCCCCTCAGTATTTGTGGCTGAAAAGACTGCTGTTTTTGAAAATTCTATCCTTCCTACTACCGAAAACTTGTTTTTCGATTCCGAAATTCAATTCTCTATTTTCCAACCACCACGTGGGTAATCATTGTTTTTAGTCAATATTCTATTTTTTTCACCGTCTTGTGGCAGTGAATAAAGGGATATGCCTCAATTGCCTCCATCTTTAGATGGAGAAACTCATTATTATTATTCTCCATCTAAAGATGGAGGCAATTGAGGCATATCCTTTTGCTAACCGCTACAAAGACCAATGACTTCTATCAATGATTCAAAATATCATTCGGTTTAGCCTAAACAATAAGGTTATTATCGGTGCACTCGTGGTTGCCCTCATCGGTTGGGGGGCGATTTCGGTGCAAAAATTACCACTCGATGCCATTCCCGATGTGACGAGCAATCAAGTCAATGTCGTCACCATTGCGCCCAATCTTGCGCCTGTCGAGATGGAGCAATTTGTCACCTATCCTGTTGAGATGGCTTTGGCAAATATTCAAGGATTGACCGAGATTCGCTCGGTGTCGCAGTTCGGTTTGAGCTTGATTACGCTCGAATTTAAGGAACATATTGACCTTTATTGGGCGCGCAACCAAATCAATGAACGGCTGCAAACGGTCAAAGAGGAAATTCCAAAAGGCTTTGGTTCGCCTCAATTAATGCCTGTAACAACAGGTTTGGGCGAGGTTTTTCAATATTCTATCCAACCAACGAACGAAAATGACACCTCTTGGTCGCTTTTGAAGCTGCGTGAAATTCAGGATTGGATTGTCAAACGGCAACTGCTCGGTACTGAGGGGGTCGCCGAAGTATCGAGTTTTGGCGGTCATTTGAAACAGTATCATGTACGCGTCAAACCCGATATGTTGAAAGCCACAGGCGTGACACTGCAAAATGTTTTTACTGCAATTGAATCAGGGAATGCCAATACAGGTGCGGCATATATCGAAAAAAACAACCAATCGTACTACATACGTGGCATCGGTTTAGCGACCTCAAAAGCGGATTTAGAGAACATTTTTATCAAATCAAATGGCGGTGTGCCTGTCGCTGTGCGTGATGTGGCGACGATTGAAGAAGGTTATGCTGTACGTTTTGGGGCTTTGACAAACGACAAAACCGAAACCGTTGGCGGCATAGTTTTGATGTTAAAAGGTGAAAACAGCCGTCAAGTTGTCCTCAATGTCAAGGAAAGATTGAAACAAATCGAGAAAAATTTGCCCCAAGGTTTAGAAATCAAAGCCTTTATTGACCGCGAAAGCCTTATCGAAAGGACGATAGCAACGGTTGCACAAAACCTCCTTGAAGGCGGCATCATCGTCATTTTGGTTTTGCTATTGTTACTCGGACACTTGCGGGCGGGCTTGATTATCGCTTCGGTCATTCCTTTGGCGATGCTATTTACGGTGGGTTGCATGGTTGCCTTTAATGTGTCAGGTAACCTCATGTCGCTCGGTGCGATTGACTTTGGTTTGATTGTGGACGGCGCAGTCATCATTGTCGAAAATGTAATTCGACGATTGAGTCAAAAGCCAAAAGTCAATAGTCATTTGGATGAAATTACTGAGGGGGAGACAAAAGACACGACCATTTTCAAAGCCACAAAAGAAATCATGCAAAGTGCTGTTTTCGGTTCAATCATCATCATGTTGGTTTACGTGCCATTGTTGTTATTGGAGGGAATCGAAGGCAAAATGTTTAAACCGATGGCTTTGACGGTCATTTTTGCCCTATTGGGTGCTTTGATTTTGTCACTGACTTATGTGCCTGTCATGGCTTCTTTGTTTATGAAAAAAGAGGCAGTGCATAAAGAAACGTTTGCCGATAGGCTCATGAATTTTTTCATACGGATATATAGACCCGTATTAATCAAGGCTTTGCGTTTTAGAAAAACGATAATTGGTGGCAGTATCGCTCTTTTAGTTGTTGCTTTTTTATTATTTCAAAAAATGGGTGGCGAGTTCATTCCGCAATTAGATGAAGGCGATTTTGTGGTGCAATTGACCATGATGCCAGGCACTTCATTGACCCAAATGGTGGAGATGAGTATAAGCGTTGGGGCGTTGGTCAAAAAAGAATTTCCAAACGAAATCCTTGAAACAACAGGCAAAATTGGCACTGCAGAAGTACCGACAGACCCGATGAGCGTCGAAGAAATGGACTTAATTTTGACGATGAATGATCGTGATAAATGGCAGCGTTGTCATGGACGTGCCGATTTTGAAGCGCAATTAGATGCTGTTTTGAAGACAGCAGTTGGCGTGACATCAAGTATTCAACAGCCGATTTCCATGCGTTTTAATGAATTGATGACGGGTGCAAAGACCGATGTGATTGTCAAGGTATTGGGCAATGACCTCGATAAATTGGCAGATGTGGCGAACGATATTCTCAAAAAAATCAAAAATACTGAGGGGGTCGCTGACCCGTATGTTGCGAAGGCGGAAGGTATGCCGCAGCTTTTTGTTACCTACAAACGCGATGCTTTGGTGCGTTTTGGCGTTTCGATTGATGAAGTTGGACGGGTTTTGCGCATGGCTTTGGCTGGTGAAAAGGCGGGCGTTATGTATGAAGAAAGTCGTCGTTTCGATGTTGTCGTAAAATTGCAAACCATTGATAATCAAAAATTGGATGACATTGGTAGCCTTTTAGTGACGACTGAAAACGGTACCCAAATACCGCTTCGTATGTTGGCAGATATTGACATAAAAACAGCACCAATGGCGGTCAATCGTGAAAATGGTGAACGTTCTGTCAATGTTAATCTCAATATCAGAGGTCGGGACGTGGCGACAACGGTTGCCGATATTCAGCACATCGTTGAAACAAAAGTGAAGCTACCACAAGGCTATCGAATCTCTTATGGCGGTCAATTTGAGAATCTTGAAAATGCGCGGAAACGCTTACTTTTGGTTGTTCCAGCCGCTTTATTGATGATTTTACTCCTTCTTTACTTGTCTTTTGGCACTTTAAAAGAGAGCCTTTTGATTTTTACAGCTATACCTTTTGCGGCTGTCGGCGGCGTTTTTGCTTTGGTACTGAGGGGTATGCCGTTCAGTATTTCGGCGGGTGTCGGCTTCATCGCCTTGTTTGGCGTGGCGGTTTTGAACGGTATGGTGTTGATTGGTTACTTCAAACAACTGCATATTGAAGGTCGCTCGAACCTCAATAGCCGCATACTGAGGGGGGCAATTGGACGCTTCCGTCCTGTGATTATGACGGCAACGGTCGCCTCTTTGGGCTTTTTGCCGATGGCTTTGGCGGCAGGTGCAGGGGCGGAGGTACAGAAGCCTTTGGCAACGGTTGTGATTGGTGGTTTGATAACTTCGACCTTGTTGACCTTGATTTTATTGCCTGTTTTATATGCGATTTTTGTTGGGAAAAAGCAACGCGTTCATTTGCCTAAAAAAGGCGTTGTTACGTTGTTGTTGCTGTCTTGTTTTTTACCCAAAATGGCTTTTTCCCAAAGCCTAACAGAGCAAGAAGCCGTGTCATTAGCGGTTAAAAATCATCCTTTGATTCAAAAAAATCAGACGCAAATTGCTCATGCCAAACAGCTTGTACCGACAGCTAAAACCATTTCGGGAACTGATTTTTTTGCAGAAACACCGCAGTTTTTAATGGGACCCGACAATGTGCCGATATGGACGGTTTTGGGTGTACAACAATCGTTTTTGTCGCCAAAAGTGTATAAACAGCGCGAAAAAACGCTGCAACAACAAGTAAAATTAACTGAATCGGAACTGGCTATGAGTGTCCATGACATTGAACATCAAGCAAGGGTTTTGTATCAAAATTGCTTGTTTTCAATGGAAAAAATAAGATATCAACGTGAACAGGACAGCATTTTCAAGGAATTCAATCGGGTTGCAGAAGTCGAGTTTCGGGTAGGTAAAATAACGCCTTTGGAAAAGACAACGGCGGAGAGTTTTTATAAAAATATTCAACAATTACTGAGGGGGGCTGAAATCGAATACCAAAACGCTTTGTCGGAGTTGAGCCAATATTTGAAAACGCCACAAGTCGTTGTTAGTCAATCGTTTGAGAAATTGCCTATCAGCAAAACAGAACGTGCGGAATTGCCAATTCAACGGTTTTATGCCGAAACGGAACGCTTGCAAATTGAGAAATCGGTGCAGCAAAAATTGGCGACGACACCGTCTTATACAGTTGGTATCAGTCAATATGTGTTCAATCGTTTTGTGCCGCCTGTTGTGCGTGTTGGTGTGAATGTGCCGCTTTGGACAAAAGGTTGGAAAGCGGCAGAACAAGCAGCAGAAATCGAAACAAAAATTGCTCAAAATGAACGTGAAGTCATTGATTTTCAATTAAATACAGCGTTTCAAAAAGCGGTGAATGAACAGCAATTGTCAGCGCAAAATTTGGAATATTATGAAAAAATAGGTTTGCCGCAAGCAGCTGAAATCTTAAAAGCAACGGACAAAATGAAGCAATTGGGTTCGGTTACGACTTTTGAATATTTGCAAAGTATTCGTCAAGCTTTTGATTTAAAAATGGCATATTTGGCGGCTTTGCAGATGTATAATCAAGCAGTTTTGCAATTAAATTATTTTAATAACTAATTCTTTTTTTGTCATTCTGAGGAAAATCACCATAAAAAAATGGTGCTTAAAACGGAATGAACAATGTACTAACGTTGGCAGGGTTCGCAACCCTGCCAACGTTTAAGATGTTGTTCATTCCGTTTTAAGCACCATTTTTTTATGGTGGTTTTCCTCTGAATGACAAAAAAAAATACATTGCTTGCC
>JAYVFS010000090.1:0-44732 GCA_043772905.1 Saprospiraceae bacterium
CGGACTTGGCAAACGGCTGATAAAATGAAGAAACAACGTGGCTTTTTACCAGAAGACAGCGACAACGACAACTACCGTGTCAAGCGTTATGTTGCCAAATACACGATTAATCCAGCTATCACGCACGGTATTTCTAAGCATGTTGGCTCTTTGGAAGCGGGTAAGTTGGCAGATATTGTGCTTTGGAAACCTGCTTTTTTCGGTGTCAAACCCGAAATGATTATCAAAGGCGGAATGATAATAGCGGCGCGTATGGGCGACCCCAATGCCTCAATTCCAACACCACAACCTGTTATTTATCGGTATATGTTCGGAGCTTATGGCAAGGCATTGTATAAAACGTGTGCCACTTTTGTATCCAAAATATCCTTAGAGAATGGCGTTGTAGCGGGTTATGACTTACAAAAAATGGTGCTGCCTGTTGAAAATTGCCGTTCGATTTCAAAAAAAGACTTGATTCACAACGACAAAACACCGTTGATAGAAGTCAATCCAGAAAACTATGAAGTCAAAGTGGACGGCGAGCATATTACGTGCGAACCTGTGGCGGTTTTGCCGTTGGCGCAACGGTATTTTCTGTTTTAATGATGAAAACCCATGCTGATTCAACAAAAAATAGGCAATCTTCAAGATTTTGAAACCGATAACCGTACAGTTGATTGGCTTAACTTAGAATGGTTTGAAGTCAATAAACGTATTTTAACAAAGCAAACAACGCTTGGCACTACGCTTCATCTAAAATTTTTGGGTGAAAACCCGCAATATACTGAGGGGGATGTTTTATTTCAAAATGACAAGACAATTATAGCTGTTTGCATATTAATGTGTGATGTTATTGTATTAAAACCAAAAGGAGCGTATGAAATTGCATCTGTATGTTATGAAATCGGCAATAAACATTTACCGCTTTTTATTGATGGCGATGAATTATTGATTCCTTTTGAAATGCCTTTATTCAATATGCTGACGGCAGCAAATTATATTGTATCAAAAGAACAACGTCAACTAACGAAACAATTAAAAACGACTGTTTCGCCACACGTTGACAATAATAATAACAACAAATCTTTATTTACAAGAATATTAGACTTAACAAATAAATGAACAACCTTTTTCATTTATTACATTTAGCAGACGCAACTTTACCGATTGGTGGCTTTTCTCATTCTTCGGGATTAGAAACGTATGTGCAGTTAGGTATTGTGCATAATTATGATTCTGCAAAAGAATATGTTGTAGAAATGTTGACTCAAAATCTACAATTTAATGATGCCGCTTTTATGTCATTGGCTTTTGATGCGATTAAAAACAATGATTTTAATGCTTTTTTAGATTTAGATAGTGAATGTAATGCTGTTAAATTGCCAAAAGAAATACGTTTGGCGAGTCAAAAAATGGGTATGCGTTTATTGAAGAACTTTGCACCATTAATTTCTAATGAATTGGCAGATAAATATTTATTAAGCATTAAAAATAATAGAGCTTATGGACATTATTGTTTAACTTTTGGATTGTATGCGGCTGCTTTTGAATTAAATAAGATAGATGCTTTGATTGGTTTTTATTACAACGCTTCCGTTGGGTTTGTGACGAATAGCGTTAAACTAATTCCACTTGGGCAACAAGATGGACAACGATTATTATTTTCTTTGCAACCTATAATCAACGCATTAGCTCTTAAAACAATGGATGTGGATAGAGATTTATTGGGCTTGTGTTGTATGGGTTTTGATA
The DNA here is from genome assembly GCA_043772905.1 of Saprospiraceae bacterium. Taxonomy (GTDB): domain Bacteria; phylum Bacteroidota; class Bacteroidia; order Chitinophagales; family Saprospiraceae; genus JAAFJT01. The sequence continues at coordinate 1,735 of JAYVFS010000090.1, forward strand.
TACGAAGTATGCAGCATGAACGGCTTTATTCAAGGCTTTATATGTCTTAATACTGAGGGGGTAGATATGGTAGCACGGACTTCGGTCCGTAAATGTTTAAATATACACACGGACTGAAGTCCGTACTACAATGAATAAATGATAACAAGAAACTATATAAAAATAGGTGTAGCAGGTCCCGTCGGTTCGGGCAAAACAGCTTTGATTGAACGATTGACGAGGCGTTTGGCAAGTGAATACAGCATCGGTGTAGTCACAAATGACATTTATACAAGGGAAGATGCCGATTTTTTGACCAAAAACAGCCTTTTATCTGCTGAACGGATAATTGGCGTAGAGACGGGCGGCTGTCCGCATACAGCGATACGGGAAGATGCCAGCATGAATTTAGAAGCGGTAGAGGAGCTTGTAGAAAGGATAGGCGATGTTGACATAGTGTTTATTGAAAGTGGCGGCGACAATCTGTCGGCAACATTTAGCCCTGATTTGGCTGACGTGACGATATTCGTGATTGATGTTTCGGGTGGCGATAAAATCCCGCGCAAAGGCGGACCAGGCATTATGCGTTCCGATTTATTGGTGATTAATAAAATAGACCTCGCACCTTATGTTCATGCTGATTTAAATATCATGGAACAGGATGCAAAAAAAATGCGGCGTGGCAATCCGTTTGTTTTTACTAATTTAATGACATTAGAAGGTTTAGAAAATGTGATTGGTTGGATAAAAAAATATGCTTTATTAGAAAACATTGATGAACCCACATTATACCGATGAAAGTTGAATTAAATATTAAAACGGGTTTTAAAAATAATAAAACATATCTCGATAGGGGCTATTGCACACAGGCATTTAAAATAGCGAATATTACTGAAGATAAAACGAAAGGCGATTTGCAATTGATGTTGATGAATTCGTCGCCTGGCATTTTGGACGGCGATGAGTACAATATTAAAATAGCATTAGCAGAATATTCTAATTTGCAATTACAAACGCAATCTTATGAACGGTTGTTTAATATGAAAATAGGCGCAACACAGCATTTTGAAGCCCATTTAGATAATCATTCTACATTTATTTATATGCCGCATCCACTTGTGCCACATGAATTGTCCAATTTTTCAACAAAAAATAAAATCTATTTAAAAAAAGATTGTACTTTGATATGGAGTGATGTATTGACTTGTGGACGTAAACTAAATGGCGAAGTTTTTAAGTTCTCTAAATTACATAGTTTAACGGAAATTTATTTTAATAATCGTTTAATCATAAAAGAAAACCTATTTCTTGAACCTAATTTAATTAACTTAAATACTCTTGGGCAATTAGAAGGTTATTCTCACCAAGCTAATTTAATTTATTTAAAAGAGAAGGTAAATATTAATGAAGTTAGTGAAAGCATAAATTCTTATTTAGTTAAACAAAATGATATTATTTTTGGCATTTCAGAAACGCCTATAAATGGTTTAATTGTTAGAATATTAGGACAAAAGGCGGAGCAATTGTATGATTGTTTGAAAATGATTGCTTCAATATTAACCTAAACAGAGATTTACTAAATTTTTAAAATTTAGTAAATCTCTGTTCTTACCCCTCAGTATTTGTATAAAAATAAGAAATAAAGGTTTGCAAAGCGATATAACATTATTAATCATAACCACAATAACCGTTGCCTGTTTACACACAGCGACGGGACCTGACCATTATTTACCTTTTATCGTTATATCAAAATCTAAAAATTGGACTTTAACACAAACGATTTCATGGACAATTATTTGTGGCATTGGGCATGTGGGCAGTTCCGTTTTATTGGGGTTAGGCGGTGCAGCTTTAGGTTGGTCAATGGCTAAAATTGGCTTTTTTGAATCATTTAGAGGCAATCTTACGGGTTGGTTAATGGTCTTTTTTGGACTTATTTATAGTCTTTTTGGACTTTTCAAGGTCTATAAAAACCAAAGACATAAGCATTTTGATATTTATGACGATGGTTCGGTTTTCGTTTATGACCATAAACATGGAGAAGCGGTTGCGCCTAAAAATCGCTATGCTGTTACGCCGTGGGTCATCTTTATCCTGTTCGTTTTAGGTCCTTGCGAACCGATGATTCCATTACTTTATGTACCAGCAGCACAATATTCGATGTCCAATATGTTGTTATTGATAATGATTTATACCGTTATCACATTATTGACTATGGTTTTTATGGTTTTATTGGGTTATTTTGGTATTGGTTATTTTAAAATAGATAAATTAGAGCGTCATGTTCACGTTTTAGCGGGTTTTACGATATTTATGTGTGGTGTTGGAATGCTGTTTTTGGATTGGTAATGGGGCGTAATTATTTTTTTCAACTTAACGCAAGTTTCAAACTTGCGCTAAGTTATGCTCTTTGATATGTTCAATAATTTGTTCCGCATGAACCCTCGAGTTCTCAATGAACCAGACATGTGTATCCATGCCACCACACACCACACCCGCTAAATAGATATTGGGCATATTTGATAATTGCGTCTCTTTGTCATAATCAGGATATAACTTGTCATCATCAGACAAATGAATGCCTATTTTTTTCAAAAAAGCGAAGTTTGGTTGATAGCCCGTTGCGGCAATCACATAGTCGTTGGGTATGGTTATTAAACCATCAGGCGTTTGAATATCCACTTCATCGGGTCGAATGGCAGTCAAATGCGATTCAAAATAGGCTTTGATAGACCCCTCAGTAATGCGGTTCACAATATCGGGTCGCGCCCAATATTTAACCCGATGCCCTACTTCTTTGCCGCGAATGACCATCGTGACATCTGAACCTTTGCGAAATGTTTCCAAAGCCGCGTCCGATGATGAGTTATTTGCACCGATGACGACGACCTTTTGTTTGTAATAAAAATGTGGCTCCTTATAATAATGTGTCACCTTGGGTAAGTCTTCGCCTGGGATATTGAGCTTGTTTGGAATATCGTAGAATCCAGTGGCGAGGATGATGTTGTCTGCGTGATAGGTGGTCTTTGATGTTTTGACAATATAGCCTCCCTTCCCGAAAGCATCGGGATTTCGTTCCTCAACAGTAATTTCACTCTTTTCGATGACTAAATCATTCTTTACAACGGCAGTATGGTCTCTTGCCATGACCGGAATGTCCTTAGTAATATTCGTGTCAACTTTGTGAACATCGAGAACTTCTTCAAAGAGGTGGACGTTTAAACCCTTTGACTCTGCGACACGCCTATAATATTCAAGCGATTCGCTGCGTGTTGGTTTTACATTATTGGAAACAAATGGAACGCCGCCAATTTCAAGCCGATCGGAGGTCGAAAAAAAAGTCATATTGGCGGGATAATTGTAAAGAGAATTAACTAAAGTGCCTTTTTCGACAATAATATAGCTCAAACCAGCCTTTTTTGCCGCCAAACCGCACGCTAAACCAATTGGACCACCGCCAATAACTAAAATAGTGTATCTTTGCATTCGTTAACTCGTTTTTTGGTCGCAAAGGTAAAACTTTGAGCCGCATACGAACCCTAAAAATTGTCAAAAGAGCGTGTTTGTAACTACCCAAAGAATTGTGAGTATAATATATTATGTGTGATTGATAGTTTTCCATGACTATGCAGAACCTCAATACACATAGCTTTTTCAATCAACGGAAGACTGATTCAACCCTACCAAAGCGTTTTAGCCAGCCTTCAATTAAATTTTTTTAATGTTATTTTCAGATTTAAAAATCATTGAGCCCATCCTGAAGGCTCTGCGTACTGAGGGGTATGAAAAACCCACGCCAATTCAGGAACAAGCGATTCCTATTGTTTTAGATAGAAAAGATTTACTCGGCTGCGCTCAGACAGGCACGGGTAAAACGGCAGCATTTGCGATACCGACTTTGCAAATTTTAGATGCCGACAGAAACAAAGACCCACGCGCACCGCGCAAAGTCAAAGCCTTAATCTTAACGCCAACTCGTGAGTTGGCAATCCAAATCAACGAAAGTTTTGCCGCTTATGGCAAATACACAAATTTGCGCCACTGCGTTGTTTTTGGTGGCGTTTCTCAACATGGTCAAGTAGAATCATTGCGTCGTGGTGTTGACATTGTGATTGCTACGCCTGGGCGTCTGATGGACTTGTTCAATCAACGCCTCATTAGCTTCCAAGACATTTCACTTTTTATCCTCGATGAAGCGGATAGAATGTTGGACATGGGCTTTATCAATGACGTGCGTAAAATCGTCGCTAAGTTGCCAGCGCAAAAACAAACCCTGTTTTTCTCTGCGACTATGCCGCCCGAAATTCAAAAACTCGCTAATACGATTCTGAAAAATCCCGTCAAAGTAGAAGTGACCCCGCCGTCAACGACTGTTGAAAAGATTGAACAATCGGTCTTTTTTGTAGGAAAAAACGACAAACAAGCCCTTTTACGCCATGTTTTGAGGAATACAGATGCTGAAACAGCTCTCGTTTTCACACGGACAAAACACGGTGCTGACCGCGTGACGAAGTTTTTGAACCAGTCTCGTATCAGTGCTGAAGCGATTCATGGTAACAAGTCGCAAAATGCACGTCAAAAAGCCTTGAGTAATTTTAAATCGAAACACACCCGCGTTTTAGTGGCAACGGATATTGCCGCACGGGGTATTGATGTGGACGATTTGAACCTTGTTATCAACTATGAATTGCCGAATATTCCTGAAACCTATGTGCATCGTATCGGTCGTACAGGTCGTGCAGGCGCAAGTGGCGTTGCAATGTCGTTCTGCGACAGCGAGGAGAAAGGCTTCCTAAGCGACATCAATAGGCTGATAACTAAGGCTATTCCTGTTGTTAAAGTACATCCTTTTGCTGTTGAACAGGTAGAAGTTGTGGAGCGGGTTTGGTTTCAAAACCGCCGCAGACGTTAAAATACTGAGGGGGTAACACCTTGAAAAACGCTGATTGTCGAAAGATGGTCAGCGTTTTTCGTTTTTAAGATATTGATTTTCAATAAATTGCAACTTGCGTCAAGATTAATACTTGACGCAAGTTTATCGAAAAGGCAAATTTACTGAGGGGTCATTTATTTTCTAATAAATCGTATTTTTTATGTTAAATAAATTGCATTTAAAAATAATAACCTTATTTTTATTTTCGTATTCAACACTCTATTAACTATAACCAAAATCAATAACGAATGAAACATAAATTACTCTTGCACTCTTGCACTCTTGCACTCTTTCACTCTTGCACTCTTTCACGTCTATATAGTCAAATTTCTATTTTTTCGCCATAAAATTTCTTTTAACATGATGTGTTTGACACTTCATGAAAAAGTTCCTTGCAGTTAAAACCCACTTTTTTCAATTTAAAAACCTATTTAGCAAGACCCAAAATCTAAAATAGATGCAAACACCAAACTTTACACCCTCCGTATTGGACAACCTAACTTGTCAAGAAATAAAAGTATTGAAATTAGTCGCTGAAGGGTTGACCAATAAAGAAATTGCGGCACAGCTTTTTATTTCGGAAACGACTGTTAAAACACACCGTCAGAATATTGTACGTAAAGCCAATGTGAAAGGCACTTCTGCCATTCGTAAATTCATCAGAGCTATAATACCTTTTTTGAAAAATACTACTTTTCTACTACTTTTCTCATACTTTGGTAGTATTGCAGAGGCTATATAAATGTCTTAATTTTGTTGAAAGAAAAATAAAATTGTCTGGAAATAATTATGGAAGGCAACAAAAAAATCCCGCGTGTATGTGCGTACACACGGGAAACAGGAGTCTATTTAGACTCCATGAAACATAATTATTAAAAGCAAAATTAGCGTTTTGCAACATTACAAACCATTTTTTTTAATTTTTAAACTTAAAACAATGAAAAAACTGCTGTTTTTTGCTGGCTTAGGTTATTTGCTGCTCCTTTTGGGTTGCAAAAAAGCCAAAATTGACAATCCTCTCGATACGGATTTGGAATTTCGTTTGGAATTGCTTGACAAGTTTGGTCAAGTTACAACGACATTCAAACAGGGCGACAACTTCCGATTCAAATTTGTGATGATTAATAAAGCTATGAAACAAAGGTCGTGGTGTTTTAGGCAAGAATCGCTTAATCTGAACGATGATTTTTTCAGGGTTTATAAGAGGTTTGACGATAAAAAAACTGTCGGCAGACCAGTTAACAGCCCCATGTTCTTGTCAAAAATAGCCTGTTTCCCAATTTATGACAGTATGAGGCTCGCCATTGATTGGATGCCTCAACAAGGTGTTTATTATAGCAGAATGGATAATTACCATTTTGAGAATAAACCCTTGCCAGCAGGACTTTACAGAACAGGTTTTACAAATGTCTTGGAATTCTACAGCGATGGCGATTTGAGTACAGTCTATAAAACCAGCCCTCTGACATTTAATGTAGATTTTGAAGTAAAATAATTTCCTAAACTTCTAATTTTTTTTTCAATGAAACATAATTATTTTATCTACCTTATTTCATGTTTTTGTGCAACTATCCAAATCGTTAATGCACAAGTGACGACTCAGATTATTCAACCCAATAGTCTGCAGAAATACGTCAAATTTCATTCAAATAAGCGCCCAACTGTCGTAGAAATGGCATTTGTGGATGTAGCCAAATTTCAGGCAGAAGACGCCAAAAACAGCAGCAAAGAGCTTCCTCCGCGATATGGTGTTCCTATTGAAGTGAATCTCGGCTTAGAAAATGGAGATTGGGAGGTTTCACCCACAGCAGGTGGAATGATTTGGAAACTGGCTGTGAAATCTAATGGTGCAACTACCTTAAACATCTTCTTCGATAGGTTTCATTTACCAGAAGGTGCGATTTTGTATGCTTACAATGCTGATAAAACATACTTATTCGGTCCTGTGACTTCAGTTGCAAATAACAAAAATAATAATTTAGCGACCTCTCTTTTGAAAGGTGATATGATGATTTTAGAGTTGTTTGAACCTATAAACCGCAAAGGAAAAACTGAATTACATATAAGCCATGTTGTGCATGGTTATATTGATTTATCATTAAAAGGCAATCCACCAGGTAGTTCTGGTACAATAGGAACCTGCCATAATGATGTTGCTTGCACTGAAGGCGATAATTTTCAAAGTGAAGTGGATGCTGTTGCTATGATTTTTTCTCCTATTTTTGGGAGAGGCTGCTCTGGTACGCTGCTTAATAATGGGTGTAATAATCTTAGGACTAATTTTCTTACAGCTTTTCACTGTATTGATTTATCTCAAGATGGAGAAATCAGTACCTCAGAGGCAGCAACGACACAGAATTTCCTTTTATCTTTTAATTATAAAGCGAGTAGCTGTGGTGGGAGTGAAAACAATATGAGTGTATCTTTTACTGGAGCAGATTTGATTTCAACTTTCAATCAAACTGATTTTGCATTGTTAAGACTAAGTCAGTCACCTATTACAGGGAGTGGTATTCGTTTTGCTGGTTGGGATAGAAGCGGAACCACTCCTCCTACTACTGCTGGTATTCATCACCCTAATGGAAATGTTATGAAAATTTCACTCGATGATAATCAACCAGGTATAACTACCTATTTACGTGGTCCAGGTTTAGCTAATTCGTATTGGCGAATACTTTGGGATGATGGCAGTACTGAACCAGGCTCATCAGGTTCTGGTCTATTTAATAATCAAAATAGAGTGATTGGACAACTTAGAGGTGGATTTGCGAGCTGTACAAATACTGATTCTGCTGATTACTATGGACGACTTTCAATGTCGTGGAACGGAGGAGGAACGTCTGATACAAGGTTGAGTGACCATTTATCAGACGACCCTTCAGTAATGACAACGAATACTATTGCTATTCCGTCAATTGGTATTCCTGACCAACTTTGCCTAAATAGTTCAGTGTCATATAATAATATTCCACCCAATATGCAAATTGTTGGTGGGAATATTTTAGGCGCGTATTTGACCAATTGGGGTACAATACAACCTCAATCAGGGTTTACTGGTGAAGGTTTCTTTGAATTGCAACTTACACCAATAGGGATTACTTGTAATGACCCACTCATTTTGCGTAAAACATTTAACGTCGGCATTGCGACACCAGAAGTTCAACTCTATCATAATTGGGATTGTTCAGGTTGGGTTTATGTGACAAATGTGATACCTGGTACAACCTACAATTGGACTGTTTCTTATAACGGTCAAACTTATTATTCACAAGGCACATCCGTCTATCTCCCTCAATCGAGTACAGGTAATGTCTATTATTATCTTGAAGCGTCAAATGCCTGTAACTCGACTTGGGTAGAAGGTTATCGTCAGTTACAAGGCTGTGGTAGTCCATACTCTCTTAAGCCAGCCGATACGAATACAGCCAGAAACTATGATTGGAAAATGCAATTAAGTCCAAATCCTGCGACAAATGACCTCAATATCTCCTTGTCTGATTACAATGAAAGACAACTGCATACATTGGGTGATGTCAAGATTTTCAATATGACAGGGCAAGTGGTGTATCAATCCAAGCAGATTTTAGACAATACGATGCGTATGAATATTCAAAACTTGACCAACGGTTTTTACATCATGGAAATACGTGGAGAAGGTTTTTCAACACGACAACGATTTAATGTGAGTCGCTAAAACGTTTAACTTTGCGATAATTACGGAGGGGGTAACTTCTAAAGAAAAACGCTGATTATTGAAAGATCGTCAGCGTTTTTTGCATAGTCATTTCTTTTTCTTTTGAAAAACTTTGAATAGTTCAGTAAGAACGATTATATTTGCGCCGTAAAATAAATTGTAAATCAAAAATTTAAAATAAGAGGTATTTCACCATGCTCATTATTGATGTAAGAGAAAGCGAAAGCATAGACAAGGCGTTGAAAAAATACAAACGCAAATTCGAACGTTCAGGCACACTCAAGCAGTTGCGCCGTCGTAAAGACTTCACGAAGCCCAGCGTTGAGCGCCGTGCAGAAGTTTTGAAAGCCATCTACAAAGAGGAAAAATACGGTAATCACAACGAGTGATTTTAGTGGGTTGATTTTTGGTTATTTTGCCACAATATGTTTATATTTGCGAATAATCAATATTCAATCACCATTAATTCATCATTTTGAGTCTTTACACCGAACAGTTTTTTCAGTATATATCTTCTGAAAAACGTCTTTCCAAAAATACAAACATAGGTTATCAAATTGACCTGAATCAATTTATAACCTTTCTTGATACGTATAGCCTCACCTCCGCAACGGAGGTGAGGCATACTCATATAAGGGCATGGATAGTGGACATGATGCAACACGAAGTCTCTGCCCGAAGTGTCAACCGCAAGCTTTCCTGCTTGAAGACCTATTTCAATTTCCTACAAAAAAGGCAGCTTATTGTCGCCAATCCGATGGCAAAAGTCGTCGCGCCCAAGATGTCGAAACGTTTGCCGACAACGGTGCCTGAGCGCAACCTTGAACTCTTGTTCGACCAAATGGAGTGGGGCAGTGGCTTTTTGGGTGTCCGAGACCGTGCTATCCTTGAATTGTTGTACAATACAGGCATGAGACGGTCTGAATTGGTGAGTATGAAGGTGTCTAATATTGACTTCGGCTCTTACCGAGTAAAGGTGTTGGGCAAAGGAAACAAGGAGCGGCTTATCCCTTTTGGCAAAAATTTAGGCGATATACTGAGGGGGTATCTCGAAATGCGCGCACAGACTTTTCCAGCCAATATCAAACATGACCTTTTTTTGACGAAGAAGGGAGACCCTTTGGCGGATAGTGCCGTTTATCAAATAGTCAAGAAGCAATTGTCGTTTGTGACTTCGCAGGAAAAACGTAGCCCGCACGTATTGCGACATTCTTTTGCGACACATCTTTCAGAAAATGGCGCAGATCTAAATGCCATAAAAGAATTGTTAGGTCATGCCAGTTTGTCAGCAACGCAGATATATACGCACAATTCTGTTGAAAAATTGAAAAAAGTATATGAGCAGGCACATCCCAAAAGTGGAAAAGACACATAATTGCCCGTCACATTAATTTCTTAATCTTTTATTTTTACAAAATAAAAAGTTGGTAAATTCGTCCTTTATAAGGTAATCATTTGCTAAAAGATTGAAAGTCATATCGTTATAAAAGATGCCTGTTTTGGTATTTTGAAAAATATTATTTTGGTTTTTTGTATGACAAAGCATGTATGTATTGTTAATAAAAAATAATACAAATTTAATTTGTCAGTTTAAAAAATCTTCCTATATTGCATTTAATTAATCCGCAAGGGTTATCAAACCGTAAGTTCTTATCAAAATTATTTCTTTAACCACTTAAACCGAGGCTTAATATGAGAGTTCAAACTGAAGCTATTCACTTCTCTGCTGATGTTAAATTGCTGGCAACTATTGATGCCAAAATCCAAAAATTAGAGCATTTTTTCGACCGTATTATCGAAGCTCGAGTCATTCTCAAACTTGAAAACTCTGGACAGGTACGAGACAAAATCGCGGAAATCAAACTTCAATTACCCAATGGGGTGATTTTTATCAAAGAAACGAGTAAGACATTTGAAGCTGCTTTTGATAAAGCGATTGTCGCGTTAAAAAGACAACTCGTCAAGTACAAAGAGCTGAAAAGTGAAAGACGTTCTGACTAAAAACAAAAAAAACTCAATTTTAATAACTTAAAAAAGTAAACGCTCCGTTGTCTATCACGACGGAGCGTTTCTTTTTTACCTTTGCCAGCCATTCACCATTAAATATTCACCATTACATTATGTTTTCACACGATACACAAGTCCGTGTCCGTTACGGCGAAACTGACCAAATGGGCTATCTTTATTATGGCAATTATGCGCAATACTACGAGGTAGGACGTGCCGAAATGATACGTTCAGTAGGCTTGTCCTACAAGGAAATGGAAGCCACTTATCAAGTTATGATGCCTGTGATGAGCCTACAAATGCGTTTTGTCCGTCCTGCCTTGTACGATGAATTGTTGACGATTAGAACAACGTTGCGGCAACTGCCTGAAACAACTATTACATTCCACATGGAGATTTTTAACGAAAAGAAAAAACTTGTCAACGGTGGTTCTGTAAAACTCTGTTTTGTAGATATGAAAACGGGGCAAACTGTACCACCCCCTCAGTATTTGATTGAAAAATTAACACCACACTTTTAAGTGTAAAGTGAAAAGTGGGAAGTGAAAAAAGCCGCACAAGTTTAAACTCGCGCGGCTTTTTTCACTTTTCACTTACAACTTTTCACTTAATTGCCTTCTGTTGTAAAGATATTGACAACTGAACCTTTTTTCAAAGTCGTACCCGCAGGAGGGTCTGTTTTGGTTATTTTTGCAGTATTTTGGTTGGTCACTGTGCCATCTGACGTTATTGTACCTAATATTAAACGTTTGTCATCAAGTAAAAAAGTACCTTCATCTACCGTTTGTCCTATCAAATTGGGCACTTCCGCTTCATCAGACTCCTTTTTTGAAATAACAAAATCAACAGAAGAACCTTGCGGCACTTTCACACCTGGCACGCCGCCCAATATCGAAGTAACATCACGTCCACGAACAAGAACTTGTGTTATCGTTCCATCTATCAAATTAGCATCTAAAATGGTATCAATTCTACCCGCTTTAACGCCCAACATTTCAAGGTTTCGGATATAAAAATTGATTTCATCACGTCCTGCAATGTCTGGTAATTGGACGAGGTCGCCAGCCGCTTTGGTGATTTTCAAATAAATCGTTCGCCCTAACTTGACCAATGAATTAGCCGTTGGGTTTTGGTCAATAACCAAATCTGCGGGGAAACCTTCTCGATAAAGCGTGTCTGTTACCACAATTTCGAAGCCGTTGTCTTCTGCATCACGGATAACCTCTTTTACATTTTTATTAACGTAGTTACCGACTTTTGTCGATTTTCCATGTCTGGAAAAGCATTTTACGCCCCAAATTGTCAAAAAAAGGAGTCCTGCAACAATGCCCATCATCTTTGCAAAATTGATCAGAAAGGTTTTACTTGATATAAAATACCAAACCTCGCGTCCAAAGGTTTTTGTCTTCTCTTTGATGTTTTCAAAAAAACTGTTTGCCATTTCGTTGATTTGTTATTCGTTATACGAATTAAATTATTTCTTCTAATTGTCTTGAATAAAACTCTGTCATTGTCCAACCATATTCTCTGACCATTTGCGGTACAAGACTCGCATCCGTTTGCCCAGGAACGGTATTGACTTCAAGTATATAAGGTTGGTCATCGTCTTCATTCCATATAAAATCAATGCGGACGATGCCGCGACAGTTCAAAATCTGATAGACTTTGCTGGCAGCCCCCCTCAGTATATTGGCTTGATTTTCATCAATTGGGGCAGGAATGAGTTCCTCACTTGCGCCTTGATATTTTGCTTCAAAATCAAAAAAGTCTTTTTTAGTTCTGATTTCAACAATTGGGAAAATAACGATTTCGCCGCGAGTCCGCATAACGCCCACTGTAAACTCACGTCCTTTTATGAACTGTTCAACCAATAATTGATCGTCTTCTTTAAATCCTTTTTCTAAGGCTTCTGCCAAATCTTCTGCTTTTTCGACACGACTCATGCCAATAGATGAGCCACCGCTATTGGGTTTCACAAAAACAGGCAATGTCAAATCGGCTAAAATAGCTTCTATACTGAGGGGGTGCGATTTGAAAATATGCAGCGATTTCGCCGTTTTGATGCCGCCAAAATGGGCAACAGCAACGGTAAAACGTTTGTTCATCGTCAATGCAGATGTCGCCGCATCGCAACTTGTATAAGGCAAACCGAGCATGTCAAAATAGCCGAGCAATTTACCATCTTCGCCTGGAACGCCATGGATAATCATCAAAACAGCATCAAATGTGATGTGTTTCCCATTGATTGTCAATGAGAAATCAGAACGGTCAACCAAAATCTCTTGACCATTTGCAGTTTCATGCGCCCATTTTTGGCGGTCAATGATGATTTTATACACATTGTATTTTGACGCATCAATATATTTTTCAGCCACTTTTGCTGAAGCCACTGATATGACATATTCGCCCGTATAACCACCCGTGACGAGGGCGATGTTTTTCTTTCCCATAAATTTAGACAGCTCTGTTAATCGTTATTTTTGGCAAAGTTAAAAAAACGGTTCAAGTAGAGACGCAAAATTTTGCTTCTCATTTTGAAAGCATACAAAATATTGTATCTAATTTTCAGGAGACGCAAAATTTTGCGCCTCTACATAAATGAAAAATTACCTTTGCGGTCTAAAATCCGACTGTAATGAGTTTATCTAAAAAGTCCTCCCCGCATGAGGCACTTAAAATACGTGATTTTCGATTCTACGTTTTAGGACGCCTGTGTATTACTTTTGGTGTCAATATATTGGGTACATCTGTCGGTTGGCAGATTTATGAGCACACTCAAGATGCGCTTTCACTCGGTCTCATAGGTTTGGCGGAATTCATACCTTTTGTTCTCGTGACACTCATTGGTGGTTATATCGCCGATATTTTCGATCGTCGAAATATTATACTGACTTGTGTCTTTTTCTATTCTTTGTGCGCTTTGGGGCTGTATATGTTCAGCAGTACTTGGGCTAATATCATCGATGCTGTGGGTGTCTTTCCCATTTTCATGCTTATTGGTGCCACAGGTTTTGTACGTGGCTTTCTCGGACCAGCACAATCGGCTTTTGCTGCGCAATTGGTACCACCAGAATTGTATGCCAATGCGACGACTTGGACGACGATGGCTTGGCACATTTCGTCAGTTGGTGGACCTGCTGTTGGTGGATTGTTGTGTGGTTGGCATCACAGTGCATGGTCGTCTTATGCTGTTGTTGTCGTATTAGCTTTGATTGGTTTAGGGTTGATTTCGACTATAAAAAGCCGTTTTAAAGCCCGAATTGCCGTAGATGGTAAAAAACCGAAAAGAGATGGCTTTATTGACAGCGTGCGTGTGGGCATGAGTTTTGTTCAAAAAAATCAAATTTTATATGGTGCTTTGGCGCTCGATATGTTTGCCGTTTTGTTCGGTGGCGCAGTGGCTTTGTTGCCCGCTTTCGCAAAAGATGTTTTAGAAGTCGGTCCCGAAGGTTTCGGTATGTTGCGCGCTGCGCCTGCAGTGGGTGCCTTGGTGATGTCTGTTTATTTAGCTTTCAATCCACCTGTTAAAAATGCGGGATACAAGCTCTTGATATCCGTAGGAGGCTTTGGTATTTGTACTATTTTGTTTGCTTTATCGCATAACTTCGTCTTTTCACTCATCATGTTGGCGGGTACAGGCTTTTTTGACAATGTCAGTATGGTCATACGTGGTACTATTGTGTCGTTATTTACGCCCAACGAAATGCGTGGACGTGTCTCAGCTGTTGAGAGTCTGTTTATAGGTTCATCCAATGAATTAGGAGCGTTTGAGTCCGGTGCGACGGCACGATTGATGGGTTTGATACCTTCAGTTGTCTTTGGTGGCGTGATGACAATGGTTGTCGTAACAACGACTTGGATCAAAGCACCGAAACTGAGGGCGTTGGATTTGAGATAAGGACTACACGTATAGTATACCTTTAAGGTGTACTATACGTGAGTTTACTTGTTATGAAGTTTTACACAATCACAAGGCTTAATATCAGAAAAGTTGTCAATCAAAAGATTACCATTGTAAACTTCAGACCCCTCAGTATAGTAGGATTCAAATTTTATAAATCGAATATTTGTATGTGCTTTAAAAACAAAAGAATAGGGCATCCATGCGCGATTCTGAATGGGGTCACTTGTGAAAAGTAATTCTTTTGAATCACATATTTTTGAACCGCCCCAAATCCTTAAACGGGCAGGTTTATCGTAATTTACAGGCTTTCCAGTTTTTCTACTGAAGCTGTTATATTTCCAAGAACTCATCAGCCAAGCAGTCATTTCGTAGCATGAATCAGCAAGTAATTGAGGCTGAATTTTCTGACCAATTGCCTCCCAAGTGCTGTTGTCCCTTGTGACCATACCGATATAATATGCGCCATCTTGCGCAGCCCAATTGATACCATAGTCACTATTAGGTAGAATATCGGGTGGCGTTTCTCCTTTAGCACCGCAATCTGCCCAATCATGAATGTTTTTGACTCCCAAAAAAAGAAAAGTGTCTCTCATTTTACCAGAAATGGGGTCAGAAAACATAAGGCGATTGACGATACTATCGACCTTTTCGAATGAGCTGTTTTCTAATTTTATAGTCTGTGTGCGCGCAAAAAAACTGAAGCAGATGAATGTGAGAGTGAATGCTTTTTTCATAAACTTTAGCCAAAGTATTGTTTTATAATTGGTTTAAATTGTAAAGATATATTGCTTTTATAATTATCACAGAAATTATAAGGATTAGAATCAGCTAAAAATACTGAGGGGGTGCAATGTGTAAATTGCCCCCCTCAGTATTTAGGTTTTGCGTTGTCTCAAAAGAATTAATGGTTTTTCAAATGCCCAATTTTATTATCTATGGACGTTTTCAACTTGGTAATCGCCCCCTTTACTGCCAATTCATGGTTATTAGCATGGTGAGAAACGGCGATAGGGTGCATGCCTTCAAGACGTGCTTCAAGCAAACAACGTTTATCATTTAGCCCACTTTTGTTACCGTTTTCATCTGAAAGATGTACTTCTACTCTTGTTATTTGATCCCTAAATCTGTTTAGTCCATCTGTGATTATTGTTGAGAATTTGGCTTCAAGAGCTTCGCGACCATGTATGTTGTGGTCTGTATTGAATTGAATCATCATATATTATATGTTTTTGTTAATGAATAAAGACTACTTTTACTCAGTAGTTTTGGTTTTAGAAAAAAAAACTTCCTTTTAGATGTAAAGGTGGTTGTTTTTTTAAGTTAACAAGTTACACAATTTTTTTAATAAATTGTAATATTCACACATTTAACAATGGAAATTTATGAAAAATTATGGCTTAGATTCCCGAAAATACTGAGGGGGTGAAAATTATCCTAACCTTTGTGCATTTCAACTGAATAAAAATTATTTTTGGCGTTTATAACGACAAAAAATATAATATTTTAATTGTAAAATATTGAAATACAAAAAATATGTTTGAAAAAATATTAGGATCTATTCAGCAAACAGCACGATTTTCGGAGAATGAACAAACGCTTTTTGTCAGTAAATTAAAAACCCGAACGTTCCAAAAAAATAATTGTCTATTAAAAGTGGGACAAGTTTGTTCCGTCATTTATTATGTTAGAAAGGGTGCGTTAAGGCTATATCATATGACCGAAAACGGTGACGAGTTGACACTCAATTTATTTTCCGATAATGATTGGGTGATTGATTTTGATAGTTTTATGGCTCAAAAACCTGCAAAAAACACTTTGGTTGCTTTTCAAGAAACTGAGGTTTTTGAGATAAGTATTGTTAATATTCATGAGCTTGTTGCGGTATCTCAAATTTTCTTATTTTTGGGTAAAATCTTCAAGGAAGGTCTAAAAGACTCTATGTATGATATGCTTATAACGCCTGAAGAAAAATATATCTATCTACTCAATCATAAACCGCTTCTTTTGCAGACATTTCCGATGAAATACATTGCTTCTTATCTTAAAATGACACCAGAGACTTTGAGTAGAGTCAGACGAAAAATAAATCATTAAGCCATTGGTTTCTTGATTTCAATCAAGTGGGCTTGAAAACGATATTAATAATTTTGTCCTAAATTAACAATATCTTTTTAACAAAATTCACTTAGATTATGAATCAACAAGACAAAAGAATAACTGGTTTTTCTCTTATTTTAGGCTCTTTTTTTCTCATCGTTACCATGACGCTTCATCCTGCCGGCGGCAATTTCGAACATTTGATAAGAATTATGCGGGTCAATGTTACAGCCCATACGGTTGCTATTTTTTCAATTCCAATCACTTTATTCGGTTTTTGGGGATTTCAACAAAGTTTCACTAAGGCGAAGAGTTTGTCAACTTTGGCATTTTTCATAATCCTCATCGGTCATCTTTCAGGATTGATTGCGGCTGCATTGAATGGTCTGGTGTTGCCGTTATTCATCAATCAATATAGAGATGCAACGCCAGAAACAATTGCGAGCTTAAAGCCTATTCTCAAATACAACGGCGCATTGAACCATGCTTTTGATTATATCTTCATTAGTTTTATTTGTATCCCTATTTTTATGTGGTCTATGGCGATTTTAAAAACAAAGACATATACGCAGTGGTTAGCCTATTTTGGTATATTACTAAATGTCTTAATCTTAGTTGGGTTGGTGACGGATTTTAATTTTGTGAATTTAGGGGGTTTCCGTATTTTCATTTTTAGCTTAGTTGGTTGGATTATGGCAGCAGGTTACTTAATGATAAAAGCTAGAGAGGCGCAAGTTTGAGGTTACTTTATTAGTAAATAGTAAGGGGTAGTGAAAAGCACAAACGCTTGATTATGTATTTGATAATCAAGCGTTTGTCCAAAAAAAAGCGTAATATACTGAGGGGTATCCTTTCTAATAATTCAAGCCCAAACCAACCCCAAAGCCCATATCACTATCGTAATGTATTCTGGCAGATATATTTCGCGTTAAAATGTAGCGTAAATCTGCCATGTATTCCTTGTCGGAATTGACCATAAAACCTGCACGTAAACGTTTTGAAACAGGTATATCTTCGCGCATCAATTGCAATCGCACATTGCCATCGTGATAGACTTCGGCTTGGAACATGAGCAACATCGGTAGCGTGGCATTGAAACCCGCACTGAAAAGCCGCCTACTGTCCTTGGTATTGATTTGACCGAACAAATTCTTTTCATGTTCATCTATGCCCAACTTCCGATACCGCCAATCGAAGCCAACAAACGGCATAAACCATTGCATTTTACCAATATAGCGTCCAATATGCGTCTCTGTTTCGTAGCCATGCTTGTCGTGATAACCCAAACGCCATTCTGTGCCAAAACTCCAACGGGTGCTTTGATACATCACTTCTCCGTCGTTGCCATTGGTTGCAAAATCATTGTTGATCATCAAATGAAAACGTCTGTCATCGGCGAATAATTGACGTTGTGCCAATTTGGGGTTCGGAATTAATGGGTTGGGTTCTTGATTTTCGTAACTAAAAACACGACCCATGCCGCTCATCATGTGGTATAATATATGGCAATGAAAAAACCAATCGCCTTTTACATTGGCGTTAAACTCTAAAGTATCGGTCTCCATGGGCATAATGTCAATGACGTTTTTCATCGGTGCATTGTCGCCATGTCCGTTCAGCACCCTAAAATCATGACCGTGTAAGTGCATTGGATGGCGCATCATCGAATTGTTATAAATAACTAAACGGACGTTTTCTCCTTTTTTAATCATTATTTTATCCGCTTCGGACACCACTTTATTGTCTAAACTCCACACATAACGATTCATATTGCCTGATAGGACAAATTTCAGTTCTTTTACGGGCGCATCTTTCGGCAACGTTGTATTGTAAGGTGATTTCAACATGGCATAATTCAGCGTTACAATGTCCGACAATTTGTTACTGTTGTATTGGTCTTCGGTCTTTTGTGCGTCTTTCATGGGCATATCCATTTTACCCATATCGTGCTGACTCATATCGTGTTTTGCCACTTTTTTACCTGCTGCGCCTGTGATTTCTGGATACATGACGATATTCATATCCATTTGATTGAGGCTCATATTCATGCCCATGTCATCCAAATCACCGTTCATCTTCATCATGCCGTTCATCATTTTCATCCCATCAAAATATTTCAATCGTGGCAAAGGCGTAGCGGCTTGCTTCTCGCCACCGCCCAAATACAAGGAGGCTGACCTGATGCGGTCTTCGGACGTTGCTAAAAAACCATACGATTTGTTATCTGGAATCGTCACCACAACATCATAAGTTTCAGACACCGCAATGATTAATCTATCCACTTCCAAAGGCTCTATATCGTTGCCATCATTCGCTACAACAGTCATTTTACCGCCTGCATAAGTGAGCCAAAAATAGGTAGAAGCCCCACCGTTTGATACCCTTAAACGTACTTTGTCTCCCGCTTTGAATTGAGACAACTGGCTTTCGCTTTTGCCATTGATTAAAAACTTCTCGTAATAGACATCGCTCACGTCCATAGCGGTCATCCGTTTCCACTCGTTGAGGACTTTTGTTTTAAAATAACCTTGTCTGATGGCTTCTGCATAACTCTGCGTCGTGCCTTTTTTTATCGCAAACCAATCCGTTGCATTGTGCAACAAACGGTGTACTCTATCAGGATCCATATCTGTCCATTCACTCAAAACAATGGGGACTGTTGGTATATCATCAATTCCTTTTCTTAAATTAGTGGCATTTGGGGCTTTATTCATCACAAAAGAACCGTACATACCAATTTGCTCCTGCGTACCCGTGTGACTGTGATACCAATGCGTACCATGTTGAATAATCGGAAACGAGTATAAATGTGTCGTATGCGGCTCGATGGGCATTTGCGTCAAATTAGGCACACCATCTTCTTTATTAGGTAAAAACAGACCGTGCCAATGCAAAGACGTTTCTTCATCTAATTCATTGTGGGCATATATGACAGCCGTATCTCCCTCCGTAAAAGTGAGTGTTGGCATCGGAATTTGTCCGTTTACGGCAATCGCTCTTCTCAATTTTCCTGTGAAATTGACGATTGTATCTGTGATATAAAGGTGATACACTACTTTTTTGCCTTTATACTGAGGGGGGGCTTGTCTTACAGGATGGCTGATGCGCAAAGGTGGTGGCTCTAAATGTTGTGCTAAAAGGCTATTTATTAGAAGGAAAAAGCCGATTATTAAATGTATTTTCTTCATTTTATTGATTTGATGTTAAAGTTTATATTGTTTTAAATGTTATTTTGAAAAGCTGTTTTGCCTTGTATTTACTCTAACTTACATCTTCATACCCAGCATAGACCTAACCAAACAAGCAAGCCGAAATAAGCAAAACAATCGCTCGATTTTTCAAGGATAGTGATATGAGATATTCTACCATTGTGTCTAATTTTTAATTTTTAACATACTCGCATTTATGGCGACAATGATGGTACTCATAGTCATTAAAACTGCTCCTGCCGCAGGACTTAACAAAATGCCTTGACTATACAAAACACCTGCTGCCAACGGCAAGGCAACCACATTATAGCCCGTTGCCCAAATTAAATTTTGAATCATCTTGCGATGTGTCGCTTTGCCAAACAAAATAAGGTTTACGATGTCTTTTGGATTGCTGTTCACCAAAACAATACCTGCCGTTTCTGCAGCAATATCGCTACCACTGCCTACGGCAATACCAATGTCGGCAACCGCCAAAGCGGGTGCATCGTTGACACCATCGCCTGTCATCGCTACAAATTCGCCTTGACTTTGCAGTTCTTTTATCTTTTCCAATTTTTGGTGTGGTAAAACTTCGGCAAAGAAGCTCTCCATGCCTAATGTTTCGCTGACGCTTTTAGCGACTTTGGCGTTGTCACCCGTCAGTAAAATGGACTTGATATTGTTCTCTTTTAAGGTCTGAATCGCTTCTGCGGATTCAGGACGAATCTCATCTGCTAAAGCAATATAACCTGCTAACTCATTGTCTATCAATACAAACACAACCGTTTCTGTTTCATTTTCGGTTGAGCCTTCTGGAATCGCAATATTGTTTTCTTTCAAATAACCAGGACTAACAACTGATATTTTTTTACCCTCAACAGTCGCTTCAACGCCTCTGCCTGTGATGGCTTTAAAATTTTCCGTTTTGGGAATCTCAATAGATAATTCCTTTGCTTTTTGTAAAATACCCGTCGCAATCGGATGTTCAGACTTTTGTTCCAAGCCCGCCGCCAAACGAACGACCTCCTTCCCGCTTTCATCGGGATTTCCTTCGTCAACAGTATTTAAGTCTTTTTGTAAAGAAACAACCTTTGAGACCTCAAATTTGCCAACAGTCAACGTGCCTGTTTTATCAAAAACGATGGTGGTTATTTTCCTTGAATTTTCAAAAGCGGTTCTGTTTTTAATCAATAAACCACTTTGCGCGGACATAGCTGTTGATTTGGCAACGACCAACGGCACAGCCAAACCTAAAGCATGAGGGCAACAAATAACAATGACCGTCACCATGCGTTCCATCGCAAATGCCAAAGTTTGACCCGTCAAATACCAATATAAAAAAGTGGAGATACCTGCTAATAATGCAATGATTGTCAACCATTTAGCCGCCGTATCCGCCAAAAGTTGTGTTTTGGATTTAGCGTTTTGAGCATCTTGTACCAACTTGATGACCTTTGACAAATAAGAGTCTTTTGCACCATGTGAAACAGTTACTTTGATAGAACCATTGCCATTTATGGCGCCTGCAATGACTTTATCGCCTACAATTTTATGAACAGGTTTAGATTCACCTGTCAACATACTTTCATTCAAATAACTGTCACCTTCTAAAACAACACCGTCCGCAGCGATTTTTTCACCTGGCTTGACGAGTATAATATCGCCTTCTTTCAAAGTATCGGTTCTGACATCATGCACCATATTTGGCATAACCATGTGCGCTTCAGAAGGCATGAGTTGTACCAATAATTCCAACTCACGAGAAGCTCCTGCTACCGATTTCATCTCAATCCAATGCCCCAAAAGCATAATCAAAATGAGGGTAGCCAACTCCCAAAAGAAATCCATGCCTTCCAAACCAAACACAACCGCTACACTATATATGTAGGCAATCGTTATTGCAAAACCAATCAAAAACATCATACCCGGGTTTTTAGCCCTTGTTTCATCAACCAATCCTTTCAAAAAAGGCATACCGCCGTAAAAATACACCACCGATGACAACGCAAAAAGAATGTATTTTGAGCCTGTAAATTGCCAATCTACGCCCATAAATTGCTGAATCATCGTTGATAACAACATAATGGGAATAGTCAAAGCCAAAACGACATAAAACCTTTTTCTGAAATCGGCTATCATGCCCGAATGGTTGTTGTGTTTGCTATGTCCATCGCCAACAGTGGCAATCGGATCCAATTTCATTCCACATAAGGGGCATTTGCCTGGTGCATCCTGTAAAATATGCGGGTGCATCGGACAAGTGTATTTTTGATTCGTGTGTTGATGTTCCATGTTGTATGTTTTTAATAATTATTTTTAAAATTTGTGTGTTTCAAAGTAATGCATCCAAAGGCAATCTTGATAATCGGTCATCATGTGCCAAACTAAACCTACGCCGACTACCCTTGTTTTAGGGGAAAACAGCATAAGGACATATCCGACGATTGCTATTTCTGAATGTAGGATATGGAAACCAATACTACATCTATGGGGGTCAAAAATGGGATTGGCTACAAGGTGGTCTAAATCAACCAACATGGTAGCAATCATTATTAACCAAGCCTTTTTCCAAATGGGGCGGAAAAACCAATAAGCAATCAAGGCAGGGAAAATAAGATGAAACACATAGTGTATGATGAGTTGTAAAACCTTTAATAACTCTGTACTTATCACTCTGTTATTTTTTAAATCGTTTTGAACTCACAAAAAACAGCGTAAACCCCGAAGCAATCGTCACCAAACCAAAAATCGAAAACGCTCTTAACAACCAATTTCCAAGATTGTCCCTTGATTGATAATCCATTGTGTGCAACATCCAAAGGAAGTCGAAAATGCGCCATTTGGTGTTGCGATACTTCGTTACTATGCCCATTTCAGTCGCCACATACACCGTTGTGGATGTCGGCTGTTCAAAAGTTACGGCAACGGCGGGTAGCGGGCTTTCACGATATTCGTGGTGTCCGTCCACATCTTTAATCAATTCCACCGATTTCACCGTCGTTTCACCATTATATTGCTGTTTTGCCAACGCTGTCGCCTCGTCTATACTGAGGGGGTCGCGTAATGCACCCGTTTGAGCATTAGCGAGGTGATACATTTTATGGTGTCCGCCATGCATAAACTCGATGCGATAGGTCGGTTTACCCAACACATCAATCAAAGTAACTGCCAGAATTGAGTCCACTTCAACCTTTGTTTTTAGGTTTCTCAAGGCAATAGAGGGTGAAATGAAGTCCAAATCCGCTTTATACTGAGGGGGGGCTTTTTTCTGAAAATCGCCATGAATTTCATCCATATTTGACCAACTGAAATACAGTCCGCCAATCGTCCACATGAGAAATTGGATGCCAAGCAAAACACCTAAATAACGGTGGGTGCGGCGAATGAGGTAGCTTGTTTTAGCTGTCATAATAATATTTCTAAATTTTTAAATTCTTTGTTGGTACATTTAAACAGCTTCTTTTGTTTTTCCAAATTCTATTAAAACGCTGTATCTGGACTCGTGAATAGTCAAATTATCGAAGTAACGTATAACAAGATTATTCTCGGCAGCGTATTTATTAAAAAAAACTTTATCCATTTTTAAAAATCCTGCTTTTTTTACTTGTGAATAATCAGAAAGGAAAACGTACTTAATGAATTTTAAAAATGATATAAAATAATTGTTTTTCAACGATTGTACAAAAACACTGTAAACATCTTTCAAAGCGTTATTTTCAATTGATATTATATCAGCAATTATACAATCAATTTCGACATTTAAATTTAACAAACTGTCCAAAAGTGCTTTGACCTTGTTTTCATTTTGAAAATATTGTAAAACACTCAATATAATTACCTTATTAGCTTTTTCTTGTTTTATCAATTCTTTTAAGAGGTTAAAATCTTCTGAATTAATAACTTCAAATCTGTACTTGTCTGAATCAGAAAACTTTTCTCGACATTTATTAATGTAAAATTCTGAAATATCAACGCCGCATATCTTTTTTGCCTTGTCTGGACTTAGATTTTCTATAAAAAAACCAGGTCCACAACCATAATCTAAAATGACGTCATTGTGATTTATGAGATTTTTTTCAGATAATCTTTTTGAAAATTCTTTGCTGGCTTCTAACATAACTTGGTCAAAACCAGAAGGGTTTTGCTTCCAAAATGTAGCCCATTTATTGTTATTATTTGCTGTCATATTTATAAATTAAGTAACTTGGATTATAATTGTCGAAATTATGTCTTAGTAAACGATAGGTCAAATCTAACCATATAAAAAAACAGGGTAAAGCCTTCAATGCATAAGGTCTTACAAAATTTTGATTTATATATTTCGGAAATAAATCGGAAGGCGAAAAACTTGTTAAAATAATACAAAAAACAAATAGGAATATAGTAAAATAATTTTTTTCGATGCCAAGAAACCATGTGGCTACGGCAACAAATGGTATTATGTAGGTTGGTGACTCTACATTTGTATTAAAAAGTACAATGCAAAAAAGAACATAATTTAACACGAATAATCGAAACATAAAAAATGGGTGTTGCTTGAACCTTAATAAGATAACACCTAAAATACTGGCACCAAACAAAACATAGTACAATACATTTATTCTGATTCCAAAAACTTTATCTACTATGCCGACTAAAGAAATATTGGCGTGATCACTTAAGGTTACATTGTAATTACTTTTAAATATTAATGAATTGAACCATTGTACGTAGGATTCAATCATAAAATCCCAACTACTAATTACACTTGTTGATAAAGCAAATAGTACAATTAAAACTGCAATAGAACCCAAAAATTTTACTTTGTTTTTAACATGAAAAACCAATGCTAAAATCACGATGCCGTATAATTTTACTAAAAATCCAATAGTTAAAAGAGCTGCTGCCGTGAAATATTTTCTTTTTTCTATCATCAAAAAAGACAATAAAATTAGACCCACAATGGCTATATTGAATTGAAATGACAAAATGGCTGTTGAAAATTCATGTAAACATATCCAAAGAATTAAAATTTTTGAATTAATCTTGAGTGGCATAGACAATATGCCATACACGAAAATTGATGTTAAAGAAATATTCCAAAGTAAACATCCCACAAAATCTGGTAGGTTTGAAAAAGGAGCTATGATATACGCGAAAAAAGGACCGTAAAAATTATGATCAATATATTCAGTTGGATATTCCTCATATAATGGCAATTTTTTTATAGTATGCCAATAAACGTTTTTAAATATTTTATAATTATTAAATGATGCTGTAAAATATTGTTTTAGTGTCCCTATTAGTGCGACAATAAAATAAACAACTACCACAACATTTTTCTTCATTAAGAATTTTTGAATATTTTTTAACATGAACGGATCTTTTTTTGCTATTGACAACATTTTTTGATAAATAGTTTTTTGAATAACCACTTTAATAATTTCATTTTTTTTTTACGCCTTTGAAATAAGAAAAAGTACCAATTGCAGTATTAATTCACCGACTGACCGTTACGTCTTGAATACTGAGGGGGGTCACATCTTATGCCCTGCCATCGGGTCTGTACCTTTTTTAAACAGGTATTCGCTTTGTAACAAATAAGCACCTGTTATCACAACCAACTCACCTGCTTGTAAACCGCTTTTTATTTCAATAAAATTATTAGCTTCTGCGCCAACTTCTATCATTTTACTTTTAAAAGTATTGTCGCCTGTTTTTATCCAGACCGTTGCGCCTTTTGCATCTCGAATAACGGCATCAATCGGCAATCTCAATGCCGTCTGTTTTCCATTATTGATATAAACATTAGCGGACATACCTGGCTTAAATTTATTGCTTTTATTGGGTATTGAAACCCTTATCAGATTTATCCTCGAATCCGCTATTATTTCAGGGTTAACAAAACTGATTCTGCCTTGAATCGGTTCATTTTCAAACCCCGAAACGCGGACGACAATAGCTGTATTCGCTTGAATTTGAGCAAATTGCGTCGTAAATACTTGCGCTTCTGCCCACAAAGTAGATAAGTCCGCCAATTGAACAATCGTACTACCCTCCATCACATTATCGCCTTGTTGGACATTTAAAGCGGTGATATAACCTGCGTTTGGGCTGTAAAATGTTGTTGTCACTTGAGCTTTTCCTACTTGTTCCATCAAGGCAATTTGCGTTTCGGTCATGCCCCATAAGGTCAATTTATGCCGTGCACTTTGTATCAAGGTATTAAAATCAACCATAAGATTGTCGGCAAATACTTTTTTTCTTTGTGATGCAGATAAATATTCTTGTTTGGCACTGTTAAGTTCTTCACTATAAAGCTCGTAAAGTTTATCGCCTTTTTTGATATAATCGCCTATATTTTTAAAATACAAGACTTCTATCCTACCCATTACCCGCGAACTGACAGCCGATGTTTTTGTCTGGTCAAAATTTAAAACAGCCGTTAAAACTGTTTGATTATTCATATTACCCGAACGCAATGTGTCTGTTTTTATATTGCCTAATTGAATTTGTTGTTCCGTAAGTTTTATTTCATCATCATCTATTTTGCTTGGTTTCTTTGCTACGGTCAACGTCATTTGACAAATAGGGCAATTACCGGGTTTGTCGGCAATAACCTGTGGGTGCATCGAACACGTATAATATACATCGCTTTCGGCGACATTTTCAGCGGGTTCCACCTGTTTTTTATCGGTACAGGCTGTTAAAAAAAAGATACCGAACAAAGTTATATATTTCATCACTGCTCTTTTATTTTAATAAAACTTTCACTATCCATTAAATAACTGGCATTTACGGCTACGGAATCTGTTGTAGATAATCCTGAAATGATTTGCATTTTGTTATTAATAGTTATACCTGTGGTTATTTTTTTTGCAATAAATCCATCTGTTTGTTTTAAAAAAACAATTTTATCTATGCCCAAAGACGTAACAGCTTCTATGGGTAGCCAATAGGCATTATCGGTATTTATAGTCAATAGACCTCTGATTGGGCTGCCGATAGGCAACTTCAAATCTGTATTATCAAAATAAACACGGACTGTTGTTGTGTTGCTTTCGTTTCTGTAAAATGGCTCAATAAAATCAATACGCCCTTGAAAAGAACGGGTAGGAGCTGTTTCAGGCGTTATTTTCACGCTTTGTCCGTGTTTAATCAAGCCTTGTTTATCGGTATAAATATTCAACGCCGCCCACGCTTTTGCAGGATTGTAAATGGTAAAAAGATTTTGTCCACTTTTAATATACATGCCTTCTTTCAAATCTAATAATTCTGAACTTGGATTTAGGTTGCCCATTGTCGGCGTTGTCGTTTGTGGCGTCATATTTTCAGTTTTGCCCATTGCATTGTGCAAATGTCCTTTGTAACTGCTGTAAATGCTGATAGAATAAATCGCTTCTTTATTTTGCATAATATATTGCAATTGCTCCCGGCTTATGCCTAATAATAACAACCTATCTTTTGCGGCTTCTATCAATGAGCTATTAGCGGCATCGTTGGTTAAAAGGAAAATCAGATTTTGTTGTCCCGTTAATAATTCAGGGCTGTATATATCCATTATTTTTTGCCCTTTTTCAATGGGTTGATATTTATAACGCACGTACAATTTCTCAATGCGTCCGCTTATTCTCGCCGCTATTGTTCCAATCATTTTGGTATCATATTCTACTTTGCCAATAGCATTTATGTCAATAACTGCCTTGTCTTTTTTAATGGTCGTTACGGGAATAGCCGATATAACGTATTCATTTGTCGGTTTTAATAAGGAGGCTAATTGAACATTATGCACATTCTGAACAGTATGTCCGCTGTGTTTATCGGGCGTTTTTGTTGTATCGGTTTGATTGTGTTGTGCATGTTCATCGGGCATTTTCATTGTGTCTGGTGGAGTTGTTTCCGCTTGATTGTGTTGGGTATGGTCTTGCTTTTCACGACTTTTACAGGTCGTAAAGAGTAATAGCGTAAAAACTATAAGCGTGTATTTATAATTAATTGTCATCTTATTTTATCTCTAAAATACGTTCCAAAGCCACTTGGATTAATAAAAGCTGTTGCACTTGATTTAAGTAGTCCAATTGTGTCATATTGAGGGTTTCCCAAGCATCAAAAAGCATAAACAATTCTTCGGTATTTTGTTGATAGCCCAATTGCATGGTTTTATAGTTGTTATTTAAGGCAGGTATAATATTGTCTTCTAAAAGTTTAATCTGCCTTTTTTTTACCTCAAATTCTGTCCGCATAGCCGCCGCCATCCCCGTTAATTCATTAATCACCATCCCTTTTTGAAATTGTAAGGCTTCTCGTTTCCAAAATAAACTCACAATATTGGCTTTATACATCGGGGCAGACCAACGGGCAAAAGGAATTTTGACCATTGCCATAGCGGTAAATTGCAGAGGTTGACCAGCGAGTCCTATCATATTCTCAAAGCGGACACCATATTCAGGTTTTAATTTAGCTTGCTCTATATTTTGCTTTAACGTTGTTAAATCTATTTCTCTATCAATGGCTTTAATATCACTTCGGACATTTACCATGTCGGCACTGTCTATTTGTAAATTGGCAAAATCTTTAATAAAATAAGTCGTATCAATATCAAAAACGGTGTTTTTATCTCTATTCATAACGGTATTCAAGGCAATTCTTTTTTGTTGAATGTCATTGTCTAACATCAATTGCATACTTTGTAGATTGCCTAATGCAGCTTTTGCTTTATAATAGGCGCTCAATTTTCCCATATTATTTTTATACAAAAGCTCCGCATTTTGAATCATAAACGCCAATAATTTTTCATTTTGACTTAAAATAAGGCGTTTTTTTTTGATAATTATCCATTCATAATAGTTCTTTTTGGCTTCTGTTATCAAATCGTTGAGTGCCACATTCTTTTTCTCTTTTTCAACCGATGACATGGTTTTCATGTATTGAAATTCAGCTTGTTGTTTTGATTTATTGGGAATCATTTGTTGGGCAGTAATCATAAATTGCCCCATACCCATTTCGCCCATTTCACCGCGTTGAATAAATTTTGGATTGTAAGGCGTCATAAAAAAACCTGCCCCAAACTCGGGGGGCATCCAACTTTTAGCACCTTTCGCCGCTTCGTCCATTGAGCGCACTTCCGCATCATACATTTTTAAAGTCGGGTGATTACTCAAAATGGTTTCCTTAATGGTTTCTAAGGATACGACTTGGGCATTGGCAATGCTTGCTATAAGTAATAGGCTGATTATGAAGACTTTAAGATTCATTATATTAATCTTGATTTTTTAATAAAATAGGACACCTGTTTATTCTTTATCATTTTAAACACCATTAATTTTATTCCTGCCTATCCTTCAATCATGGTCTTTCAGTAGGAAAAGTCTTAAATTTTTAGCCCAAGCACATGAAATTAGAAGGTTTTCGGGACAGGCAGTTCAACACAATCCTGACGCTGATTACTTGTCAGCTACAAGTTTCTGTATTCAGGTTATTCAATGTTAACATTGTATTTTTTCTTAAATACGTCAATAGACAAAGGATATTTACCCAGAATACCATTGCGTTTTGCATTTTCCTCTGTCATTCGATACTTTGTAATTTCAACTGTAAAAGTTAATATTCCCTGCTTTTTGATGTCATAGTCAAAAGTGTACATTCTTTCTTCTAATGGTTTCAGGTTATTATCTGAAAGTTTTTTAGCAACTGGATACCATTGCCATTCTTCACCAATACGGTGTTGTTCTTCACTAAAAATATTGCCCTGCTTATCTACCAACCGGAAGGAGACTAAAAAAAACCGCTCTGGGTCTCCTGTTGGTACAGAATGACCTGCGAAGCTGTTTTTAACTTTAAGTGAGTAAACAATTTTTTCCCCGACCGAATACACTTTTTTAACGCTGCTTTCCGTGAATTCCAAACCTTCCAGTTTTTTTGCTTCCATATCAAAAAATTTAGGAATACCTGAGCCTGGGAAATCATGGAAATGCGATAATCGTTTTTCCATTCCTGAAAAGATAGGACGCTCAATTTCGGGCATGTGGCAGGAAATACAAGTTTTGCCACTCTTTTTTGCCCAATTTTTATCCCATTCATCGCCCGTTTCAAAGGTGCAAACCAAAACAGGATTTAGCTCATCCACCACATTATGGCAACTTGTACATAATTTCTCTGAAAGGAATTTAAGGTCTTTAACCGTTTTATGTGGTGCGTTTTTAGTACCAATAGTACCAATTATGTTCCCATCACGAACATGACAGGTCGCACAAGTAATGCTCTCTAATTGCAATTTTTTATCAAAACGGGGATTGGGTTCTTTCAATGGGGTTTTATAATCGCCATTAATTAAACCTTTTACAATAAATTCTTGCTGATTCTGTAAGGGCGTGTGACAATTTAGACAAGTGAGTACATCATCTTTTTTCCATTCCGCCTGAAACTGTAAATCTTGGAATGCAACGGCATGCGTAGATTTTTTCCATTCCTGATAGATTTCCTGATGACAAGCACCACAGGATGCTGCGCTTATTGATGAAAGACCTGTCGGTATTTCCTGATGAGCAATTGCCTTTTCCCAATGTTTGGTTAATGGGACTATATCACCAGTCGTTTTTTCCTTTGGTGCTTCATTGCAATTAGGCAGCAACAGGAAAAAATGGATGGCAAGTAAGCCGCTTATGATTAGAAATTTTTTATTCATCTAAATCAGATATTATGTAAGAATTCCATAATTATTTTTAGACAAGCATTCTTTTCTCAACCAAGTCCGATAACCTGATTTCATTTCCGAGTTAAATAACCCATCAATGTGCTGCCTAAAAAAATAAAGATTATGCTAACAATGCTTCCAATTCCAAGGAGGGGCGCAAAGGTTAAACCATGACCGACCGTACAACCAGCTGCTACACTTGCCGATGCCCCAAGTCCAAATCCACCGATTAATCTTTTTCCGATAATATTTGGTTTAGGAAGCGCAAAATGTTTTTCATTTTTACGGGAACTCCAAAAAGCCCCCAAAGGAATTCCTAACACAAATAATAATCCCCAGCTAATAGAAAAGTCTATAAGGTCTATTGCTCCAGGAATAATAGACATTCCATAAGGAATATGTGAAAGTATAGCTGACATCCAAGCTAACACGCCCAAAGCACCGATGCTCAATCCCGTTTTTTTCCAGCCCCAATCAGCGCCATCAGGTTTTTTATCCTCTTTTTTCAACAAAATTAAAATTAGAGCAAGAGCTATTATACTGACAATTGTTGCGGCAGCAAATGTTGCTACTTTTGACGAAGAAAACCGCCAGATAGGATTTTGATTAAAAAGGGTGATACTTTGTCCAGCTTCTTTGATAAACACCAAGAACCCTTTTTCAAGAACATATACACCTGCAACAAAACCGATTACTGCGAAGATTGCCCCCGTATTTTTCTCACCTATTTTATAGAAAATTCCAGCACCACATCCAGCGGTGTAGTGCATGAAAATACCAAATAAAAAACCTCCTAAAACATTCCCCACTAAGTAGAGAGGTGGTAAATAGATAGTATTAATTAAAGTATTTGTTGATTCTATGTAAAAGAGTGAAGTAAAGAGGATAGGTAAAGCAACTATTTGAATGAGGATAGCCAAAATATAACTTTTCAGTTTTGTGGTATCCTTTTTTCTGGTCACATTAGAAAAGCCAGAATTCATACAAAACTGTCCCTTGACAGAAACATAGCCGTAGAAAAAGCCGATTATTAATGCAAGTGTAATCATACAAAATTAATTTAAATTGTTCTGTTAGACACACGAGGTCAGCGCATCATCTCTTGTAGTTCTACAATCGCTCAATGACCCCTTTCAATACCCTTTGAACTTCCATTCCGATTGGCTCCAATTCTGGATTTGCAACTGCCGACATCGGGGCAATAGGGTCAATAGATGAGACTTTGATTTTGCCCCCTCCCAAATCCTGCACCACTATATGGCAGGGCAGAAATACACCCATTACATCATCAATTTGCAAAACCTTGTGTCCTATGTTAGGATTGCACGTGCCTAAAATTCGATAGGGTCGAAAATCTACGCCTATTTTCTCCTTAAAGGTTTTTCTAATGTCTATATCCATTAGAATCCCGAACCCATCATTTTTGAGCTCTGCTGTCACTTTTTCAACAGCATTTTCCATGCTGCTCTCTATTGTTTTACTGAAATGATAATTCATAATTTTGTTTTTTTAAAAATTTTCAATATTTTATTTAAACCATGACATAAAGGTATATGTATCTGCATGATACCAAAATGATGACTGTCAGTTGAAAAGGTAACATTCATCATACCCCATACCCATTTCGCCCATTTCACCGCGTTGAATAAATTTTGGATTGTAAGGGGTCATAAAAAAACCTGCCCCAAATTCGGGTGGCATCCAACTTTTAGCACCTTTAGCTGCTTCGTCCATTGACCGCACTTCGGCATCATACATTTTTAAAGTCGGGTGATTACTCAAAATGGTCTCTTTGATATTTTCCAATGATACCACTTGGGCATTGGCAATGCCTGTTATAAATAAAAGGCTGATTGTGAAGATTTTAATCTTCATTTTTTCATTTTTATTCATCTTCATTTTTTCTAAAAACAAGCATAGGCGTTGTCGTATGAAAAGTCATTTCAGCCGATTTGCTTGATAGAAACAACCTATCAAACCAATTTCTATTTTGTTTTGTAAACAATACCAATAAAGAGGGTCTGGCTCTTTTGATGGCTCTTTGCAAATTGTACGTTAAAGAGTATTCGATTTCAAATTTTTTGAAATGAAAACTAATGTTTTTCGATGGGTATTTTGCCGCTATTTGCGCCAGTTTCTTAGTGCTTTCTTCTGAATACACCAAATGATTGTAATGGATAACTTCAATCTTTGCGCTTAGTAGTGCAGCAAATTTATCTACGATATTAAGCTCTTTCTTAAAGTTTTCTAAATCGGACGCATACCAAATGGTCGTGATGGTTTTAGTGCGATAAGTATGCGGAACAACAATTACAGGAACAGATGACGTGGTAATGAGTGTAGAGGCATTGGTGCCAAAAAGTTTTTTCATTGCCCCAGCACCGCGTGTACTCATGCAAATAAAATCGGCTTTTATATTTTCCGCATAAGCAATTATCTGATTGTCCACGTGCAAGCCTATTTCTGCCACGCAGGTGTATTTTGTCGGCGGCAGATTATATTTTTGACATACCGATTTAGTGAATTGTTGCAGCATTTTCTGATGCCGTTCAATTTCATGAGTGGCATGCTCATTATATTGGGCTTGACTCCAAGTTGTCGGTCTCAAGGCTTCAACGGCGTGGAAAAAAACCAAATGAGCGTCCGTCTGAGACGCTAATTGAATGGCAAAGCGAATACCCGCTTTTGAGTTCGTAGAGAAATCGGTTGTTACAAGTATTTTTTTCATTGTTTTTTATTTTATTTTTTTTAAAAAATTAATATTTCAATTTTAGTTTCCCTTTTCTTCTGGATAATATTTTTTCAGCTTCAGCTACGAAAAATATAATTGACGCCGCTGCCACCACTAAAATAAATTCATTCAAGGTTAATGCTTCTGTTTGAAAAATGGGTTGTAAAAATGGGGTATAGGTTATAACAATCTGCAACAATAAGGCTAACAGCACCGCACCAATAAGCGGTTTATTGGAAAATAAACCGATACTGAACAAGGATTGGCTTTCGCTCCGAATGACCAGCACGTGCATTAATTGGCTCACGCATAAAAAATTAAAAACAATTGTTTGCCAATGAAGTCCGTGAGTAATTGCCCACGCTTGAAGCGATAGGGCAATCCCTGCCATTAGAATACCTACCCAAATCATGTGTATGCCCTTTCCATTGGCGAAAACACTTTCTTGCGGCGGTCGGGGCGGTCGGTTCATAATGTCTTTTTCTTCTTTTTCAAAGGACAAAGAAATAGCAGGCAAGCCATCAGAAACTAAGTTTATCCAAAGAATATGTATGGGTAAAAGCGCAATCGGCAAGCCAATCATGGGACCTAATAGCAAAGTGAGCAGCTCACTTGAATTGGTTGTCATGAGGTATTTAATGAATTTTAGAATGTTATCATAAACCCGTCTTCCTTCTCTTATGGCCTTGACAATCGTTGAAAAATTATCATCGAGCAAAATCATGTGCGCCGCTTCTTTAGAAACATCGGTGCCTGTGATGCCCATTGCGATACCAATATTGGCTCTTTTTAAGGAAGGGGCATCGTTCACGCCATCACCAGTCATCGCCACATAATGACCTTTTTGTTGCAGGGTTTTGACAATTTGAAGTTTTTGTTCGGGCGATACACGGGCATATACTTTAATCTTTTCTACTTTCGCCAAGAAGCTGTCATTGTCCAATGCTGCCAATTGCTGACCAGTTATTACGATATCTTTTTCGCTGCTTAGTATGCCAATGCGTTGTGCAATAGCCTTAGCCGTTAAGGGGTGGTCGCCTGTTATCATTACCGTTACAATACCCGCTGTTTTGCATTGCTTTATTGCTTCAAAAACCTCTTCCCGTGGTGGGTCAATGATACTTGTTAAACCTAAAAACTGTAAACCCGATTCATGAATTTCACTTTCGGGGTTCTGTGGCAATTTATCCCAATAGCGACAGGCAAACCCCAGTACCCGATGACCTTTCGCCGCCATATCATCTACCTGTTGTTGCAGTTTCGGTACATCAACATCCACACATCGTTGCAGTAAAATATCAGGCGCGCCTTTGGTAAATGACATAATTTTATTACCCTGCGTGTGGAAAGTCGTCATCAGTTTTCGACTCGAATCAAAAGCAATTTCAGCCACCCGTGGCAAGCTATCGGTTTTTATATTGTACTGTCTTGCCACTTCCATCAAAGCAATTTCGGTGCTGTCGCCTTTTATAACTTTATCGGCATCTTCAACCGCATCATTGTTTAAGGCGAAGGCTTGCAACAACAACATGACTTCTTGCTGCTGTAGCATTGAGGACAAGGCATTTCTTTCATACAATTGCCCGTTTACAAATACCTCCTCTACGTGCATCTTATTTTTAGTTAGTGTGCCTGTTTTATCGGTGCAGATGTAGGTAACAGAACCCAATGTTTCTACGGCGGGTAATTTTCTGATGAGACTATTGAAGCGAATCATCCTTTTTGCAGCCAAAGCGAGCGAAATAGTGATAACCGCTGGTAAAGCTTCGGGTATGGCAGCAACAGCCAATGAAATACTGGTGAGTACCATTTTTGTAATATCCTCACCCCGCAACCAACCAGCAATGAAAAATAAAATACATAGAAACAATACCAACAAGGAAAGAATTTTTCCAAACTTACCCATCCGTTGTTGCAAGGGCGTAAGTGTTTCATCTTCTTGCAGCATTTTGGCAATGCGCCCTAACTCTGTTTGCATACCCGTTGTAATGACTACGCCCGTGCCGCGTCCATAAGTAACAAACGTCCCTTTAAAAGCCATATTTTTTTTGTCTCCAATTGGCAAATCATCCGTTTCTATGGCATCCGTAATTTTATCTACGGCTTGTGACTCGCCCGTTAATGCGGCTTCTTCAATCTTTAAATTTTTCGATTCAATGATGCGTAAGTCAGCCGGTACAGCATTACCGGCTTCTAACATTACAACATCGCCAGGCACCAATGCAGTAGCAGGCAGGTCTGTAATATTTCCATCACGCAGCACCCTGGCTTGTGTAATGGCCATTTGCTTTAAAGCCTGCATTGCTTTTTCTGCACGATACTCTTGAAAGAAACCCAGTAAGGCATTTAGTAAAACGATGATGAGAATAACAATACTATCAGTAAAGTCGCCAACGATTCTCGCTATAACAGCGGCAGCCAGCAAAATTAAAATCATCACATCTTTAAACTGTGCCAGCAGCATGAGAGCTATGCTTTTCTTTTTACCTTCCTGCAATTCGTTGGGGCCGTGGTGTATCAACTTATCTTCAGCTGCAATTGCAGATAGACCCTGCAGGTTAGTACCAACCAATTCTAATGTTTCGGGTATGCTTAATTTGTGCCAGTTCATGTTTCTTTGATTTATTTCGCTTAATTTATTTTATCTCCATCCACTGAGCCTGTTACCTGCTCTGCCTTTTCAATTCCTGAATCGCTTTTTGCCGTCTTATGAAATTTCAACAAAAAATGAGTTAGGCCTAATGCTGCAATTAATAAAGCCAAACCTACAAGTATTGTAACATCTGTTTGTTTAATATCCAGTGTAATTATTTTATTTGAAACTGCAATAATTGCGATTTGTATTATTGGAATAGTGGGAATTATATCGGATGAAATTATTAGTATCAATGACCTTATAAGTTCATACCCAATGGCAATAACCAGTATTAAATTAAACACTTCAAATAAAGTAGTAATATCCACCAGGAATAAAGGATGTTGCGTAATTTTTTCAACCTCTAAATAGATAAAATTTGCTGTGCCAAGTATTAAACTTAAAGTCATAATTCCAATTAATACACGGATTACGTTTCGGTTAATACCTAAAATGATGCTTGAAAATTTGGTGGCACTTTTCATATATATATTGATTTAGAGTTTGAAAATTTAATTTCAGATTTTATCATTTTAGAATAAAAGTTGAGTTCTTCTTGTGTTTCCTTAGAAGTATTTACTAAATGGTCAAGCCCCATCCACAATAAGAACCAACCTGCAGGTTCAAACAATACAATTAATAAATGTGCAGAATATTTTTCTGGCTTAATAAAAGACATATAGCTTGCTGCAATCATTGTAATGGTTCCAACTAATGTCAATACTAATCCTTTTGTTTTTATTTTTCTTGCATCGGCTATCAATTGTATGTGAATAGTTTTAAAATAAGAATATAGTCTTTCAATAATCACTTTTTCTTCCTCATCATTTCTCCTGTTTGCAGGTAAAAGGAGTGTTACCAATATTTTAGTCCCGGGTTTATTTTTAGATATATTTTTAGCCTGTGTGATAAAGTCATCTGACAATGTTCTTTCAGCATAAGCACTTGAGTCAAAGTCAGAGAATAAATAATCGTAAGAGCTTAGGAGTATGTTTATCTTAGCAAGTTTCGGAATTGAATGTTTTGAAAGAGTATTTATATTTTCTGTTGTGTGATACATTGAATGTTTATATTTGATTTTCTTTGCTTCCTGTTTACTGACATGTAAATAATTATGTGTTTTGCTTACAGCACTATAACAAAGTAATACTGTGCTTTATTAAATAAGCAGAAATAAAAAACCGTACAATCCGAACGGGTACGACAATTTTTAAGAATGTAGCAGTTGAAAATTTAAAATATCCTGCAATAAAACTCACCATAGCAAACGGCAATGGCGTAGTTGCGGCAAGTATAATAATTACCCATCCGTATTTTAAAAACAAGTCTCCATATTTTTTAAACTTTTTCTGAAGTATTATTATCCTTGCAATTTTTACAGCATTTAAATACCTGCCCACCAAAAAAGCAATAAATCCGCATAGAGAAGATATAATACCTAAAATAAGTACAATTAATAAATATTCATTCCAGCCTTTAGACTGGTAAATCATCATAAACAATTCAGCCGGAAAAATTCCTATTAATATTTCACTGATGAAGAAGGAAAAGCCTGTAAGAATATAATTACCAGATACCTTTTGAGCAATGTCATTAAAATACCCACCTGCGTATTTGCTGATTAGGATATTGATACCAACTACCAGCAATAATGCAATTATTGTCCAAAATATTTTCTGGATAACATACTTTTTTAAGAAATGCTGTTCCGCATTATTGCTGCTATTTTCTTCTACCTTTTTCAATTTGCAAGTTTTGAAGTTTTAATTTGATGACTTATTAAAAACCAATAAAGGCACTTTTGCATTAAAAGAATATTCAGCAGATTTACTTGACAGGAATATTTTTTCAAACCAACTCCTGTTTTGTTCTGTAAACATTATCATCATCGAAGGCTTCCTCTTTTTTATGGCCGTTTCAATATCAGTAATTAGGGATTCATTGGGGTTTCTGTTGGTTATATTAAAATTGA
Organism: Saprospiraceae bacterium; assembly: GCA_043772905.1. GTDB lineage: Bacteria > Bacteroidota > Bacteroidia > Chitinophagales > Saprospiraceae > JAAFJT01. Next base: position 39,550 of record JAYVFS010000090.1, read on the forward strand.
TATGGTAGGCAGAGATTTTTTTTACAGCCGTTTCAATGGCTTTTAATTGGTCGCTGTTTTCAAATACTGATGTAAGATGGAGTAATTCTATTGTTGCTTTTAATGGACTGGCAAAAGCCACTACTTTTATTATCTCTTTTTTAAAATGAGCAAGGTCGGATGCATACAGAATGCTGGTAATGGCAGCGGTTTTATACTTATATGGTATAGCAATAACAGGAATTGCCGAATGATTGATAAGATTCCCCGTGTTGGTACCTAAAATCCTTTCTATTTTGCCGGCACCTCTTGTACTGATGCAAATAAAATCGAACTTATTTTCTTTGGCATAATCCATTATACAGTTTTGGGGCATCACAGATTGTTTAACAACACATTTCATTTTAGTTGCTGTTGTATGCAAACTTTTGTAAATTTTTTCAACAAACAAATCTAGTTTTTGCTGCATAATTTTTGTTTCCTCTTTTCCTTGTTCTTCTATTCTTGTAAAATTCCATGCAGTGGGTATTAAATTATGGTAAGCATGAAAAAAAGTAAGGCTGCATTTACTTTGAGCAGCCAATTGTATGGCAAAAAATAAAGCCGCTTTAGACTTATCAGAAAAATCAGTTGTAACAAGAATTTTTTGCATAAAATTACTTTTTGATTATTGAGAAGCGTAAGCTAACCTTTATTTTCTTGTAAAAGGAGAATAAACATCTTCTTACCATATAATTGTCATCAGTTAAAATTGATTTATGTCAATTTTATTTTTGATGCAGAGGTGAGTGTAAGCGTTAGCACAAGACAGGCTCTTTTGCGAGTAGCTTTTAAATCAATATACACTAAAAAATATATGGGGGCTAATTAAAAAAAATAATGCTATTAATAAAAGTAATATGCTAAAAATGATTAAGAAGAAAATAAGGGTGAATACCAGTGAATGGGGATACTTTTAAAAACTTCTATATAAAAATGAAGTTGATTTTTAAGAATATTGGAAATGTTTACCTATTGTTTACCCCATATAAAAAGAAGAGCTGTAAAATATTGATAACTAATATGTTTATAATATATATATTGTGACTCCAGAAGGATTCGAACCCTCATCATCAGAGCCGAAATCTGATATTCTAATCCATTGAACTATGGAGTCAAAAAAACAAAAATAAAAGAAAATTGTTACGATAAATAATAAATGTATTTATTCTGCTAAAGTCCATTCAGTACTTTTGCCAAATATTGAGAATCCACAGATACTTCCACGAAGTTTTAAAATTTTATCACCAAGCGAAATTTTACCACAATACTTTTTACCATTGTTGGGGTCGTATATGGTTCCATCTTCATAGACCAAATTATTAGAATTTTTCTTAAACCCTTTTAATATGATTAATCCATTTAAAGGATGTTGCTTTAAATTTTCGATTGGGTTATTTTTATCAACCCGAGGTAAACCTTGCTCATCATGTGTTTTAGCTAACCAAACAATTTTACCATAGAAATTGCCATCAACAGCTTTATAAATTTGTATTTTAGATGACTTTGGTTGATTAAACCAAACCCTTTCAATGGGATCTTTTTGAGCTAAAGTTGAAAAAGATAAAAAAGATAAAAAGATAATGAGCAATTTTGTTTTCATGAAGTTTAAATAAATATAAATCAATTCTAAAAACAAATATAGAGTTGTGTTTAAACATTAACACAATATACCTTCTATTTTCACACAAACTTTTTTTATGATAGAGCAAACAGAACTTGTAGTTAAAGAATGGATTTATATTCCCCCATCAACTATTATTGAAAATGATAAATTAATTACATCAACAATTAATTTGGACATTATGAAAAAAAGTGCCGTAACAAAAAAAGGTTTTGCTTGTAGATTTACTTGCAAATTTTTGCATCAAGAGGAAACTATACTTTTATATGTAGCTGAAGACTCTTACGTAATTGATATTTTTGATAAAGTTGATAGAAATGAAATTCTTAAAATGATAAGAAACTCATATTCGAAATTTAATGAAAAGTTTGAATTCAGAAAATTAGGCACAGTACTTCAAAATAATGTATTAAATCCCTTAGATGAATTTAATATTAATATTGATGCAATAGTCCCTCTTATCAACTAACTTTTTTTAAAACTAAAATTTTATTAAAATAAAAACACCTTAAATTTCTTAACTTGCATTGCTTTTTAAGCATTTAGCTTGATATAGTTTTACTACTGATTTTAATCATATTTTATTTTATTCTAAAAACTTAGTATTGTGCGTTATATAAATACTTAATGAGCACAACACAAATTCATAAATTTCACATTCCTGTAATGGGCATTGCATTTACCATTGATTCTCCAATAAAGGTTGCTCAATATGGTATTTCTTCTGTAATGTCTATAGTTGAATCCAGATTAATAGAAATGATGAGAAAACATTATTACCCATTAATTGGTAAAGTTTATCACCCAATATCAGATCAAGAAGAAGATTATATAGCAAAGCGAGTTACAGATTATTTAAATTTAGTAAACAGTATTGTTCAAAATCAAATAGAAAAAATTAAAATAGCTGCTTTTGAGAAAGGGTCAGAAATAGTAAAATATTTTGAAATGCTACCGGAAGATTCTAAACTTAAACAGCTTTTTATTAGTATGATGAATATGAGTGAAGTAAATGAGAAAATTGAAATAGAAAAATATTTAAGAAGCCAAGTTCAAGCAGGTAGTATTAATGTAAATATCATGACCAAATTGGATAGAGACAATTATAATGAAAAAAAAGAATTAATTGAAGATGGCTCTGATGCAGTTGCAGCTTTACGCGGGTTTACAAACAGTAATTTAAAAAATGCTTCAGTAATTTTTTCAGCTGGGATGAACCCAAGATTATATACTTATTTAAGTAAGTGTAAAGAATTTGACGCTGATGATTTTGGAACCTTTTCAAAAAAAGTAATTGTTACAGTAAGCGATTATCGTTCAGCATTAATTCAAGGAAAGTTTTTAGCAAAAAAAGGAATTTGGGTAAGTGAGTTTAGAATTGAATCTGGTTTAAATTGTGGTGGCCATGCATTTGCAACAGATGGTTATTTAATGGGACCAATTTTAGAAGAGTTTAAAGAAAAAAGATCAGAATTAATTAAAATTTTATTTGAAATTTATAGTACTGAAATAGAGAGAAAAAATCAGAAAACAATTTCAACAGTACCACCGCTTTTGATTACAGCACAAGGTGGTATTGGAACACATGAAGAAGCAGATTTTTTACAATCATATTATTGTATTGATAGTACAGGTTGGGGAACTCCTTTTTTATTAGTACCAGAAGCAACAACTGTAGATGAAGCTACCTTAAAAATTCTTTGCAATGCAACTGAAAAAGATATTGAATTAAGTTATAATTCACCACTAGGGGTAAGATTTCATTACCTAAAAGGAACTAGTTCGGATTTAGAAAAACAAAAAAGAATAAGTAAAAAAAATCCTGGTAGCCCTTGTACGGAAAAACATTTAGCATTTAATACAGAATTTACAACAGAGCCTATTTGTAGTGCATCAAAAAAATATCAGAAATTAAAAATTGAACATTTAAAAACTCAACAACTTTCTAAAATTGATTTTGACACGCAACTTAAAGTAGTATTAGATAAAGAATGTTTATGTGTAGGTTTAAGTAATTCTGCAGCTATAAATTATGCTCAACCATTTGTTAATAAGTTACATGCTGTAACTATTTGTCCAGGCCCCAATATTGTAAATTTTTCTACAATAGTTTCTTTACAATCAATGGTTGATCATATTTATGGAAGAAAAGAAATTCCAATTAGTGCAGATAGGGTTCACATGTTTATAGCTGAGTTGTATTTATATATTGATTTTTTAAAAGAGAAAGTAAATACAGATTTTATAAAAGGAGAATTTGATAAGTTAAAGAAGACTTATAAAACATTTGCAGAAAATTTAAGCAATGGAATACACTATTATAGAAATTTAAAAGGTTTAAAAATAGAAACCAGAAAAAAAATGCTAAAAGCATTAGACCATGCAGAAATAGAAATTAATTCTTTAAATTTTAGATTTGAGTTTTGCACAGCATAAATGCAGCATTTATAGTTTCTCAAATCTTGCCTGAAAAAATCTTAAATACTTAGGTTCATAAACCATTTTTAATCCCTTTATTTTATTTCTACTTTCAAAAACACGAGCTGTAGATTCAGCTATAACATCCATGTGTGCTTGTGTGTATACCCTTCGAGGAATGGTAAACCTTACCAATTCTAATTTAGGATAATAGTTTTCTCCATTGGCTTTTCTACCAGCAGAAACAACTCCTCTTTCCATTGTTCTAACACCAGAATCTAAATAAATTTCGGCAGCTAATGTTTGTGCAGGAAATTGTTCTTGTGCAACATCAGGTAAAAACTTTTTAGCATCTACAAAAATTCCATGACCACCAATTGGCTGTACAATTGGAATATTGTATTCCATCATTTTATGACCCAAATAAATTACCTGACCAACTCTTGCTTTAATATGTTCGTCACTAACACTTTCGCAAATACCAATTGCCATAGCTTCCATATCTCTACCAGCCAATCCACCATATGTATGTAAGCCTTCGTAAACTACTACTAAATTTCTTGCTTCTTCAAAAACATCCCAATCGTTCAATGCAAGAAACCCTCCAATATTTACTAATGCATCTTTCTTAGCACTCATCGTTGCTCCATCGGTATAAGAATTAATTTCTTTTACAATTTCTTTGATTGACTTTTTACCATATCCTTTTTCTTTTTGCTGAATAAAGTATGCATTCTCTGCAACTCTTGTCATATCGTGAATAATTCTTATGCCATGCTTTTTTGTTAATGCTCTTAATTCTTTTAAATTTTTCATGCTGATGGGTTGACCACCAGCCATATTAACACTTGTTGCAATACTGATATATGGAATTTTTTTAGCACCATATTTTTTAATTAATTTTTCAAGCTTATTTAAATCAACATTGCCCTTAAATTTAAATTCATTTTCTGCATCATGTGCTTCATCAATAATAATATCTTCAAATTTTCCTCCTGCAAGTTCTTGATGCAAACGTGTTGTGGTAAAATACATATTACCAGGAATGATATCTCCTTTTTTAATTAGTATTTGTGAAAGTATATTTTCTGCTCCTCTTCCCTGATGTGTTGGAATTAAATAT
>JAYVFS010000091.1:0-44630 GCA_043772905.1 Saprospiraceae bacterium
AAATTGCCCGCTAAAACCGCTTTTATTTGGGAAAAAAATCGGGTGCTCGACCTCAATTCGCATTATATCAACTATTCGTCGGCACACGTATATAAAGCAGAAGCATTTTTGAACATTTATACGCAGCCAGTGGGTACTGCAAGACAGGAAATGAAGACGATTTTGATACCCAATACCTTTATTTTTATTCCAAACAATAACCAAACAGTGTCCTTCCGACAGCCTATTGCCAATAGTGGTATGGGTAAAATATTTGTGTGGGCAATTGTCGGACATACTCATAAATACGGGACGGGTTATAAGGTTTATCGCCGCAACAACGATGGGTCAGATGGGGAGCTGATTTACGACGCTTCTTGTCCAGGTGGTATCCCAGGATGCCCTGCGCCTAACTTCGATTATCAACATATTCCAATGCGTTATTTCCAGCCTCTCAACCCTTTAGCAATGTCAACAGGATTTACGCATGAAGCGACTTGGAAAAACAATGGTACTGTAGGTGTGACTTTTGGACCTACCAGCGACGACGAAATGCAAGTCATGATAGCGATGTACACCAGTGATACAACAGGACTTGCGCGGTCGAAAGACATCACTGAAATCGAAGGTGTGAGTGTCTATCCAAATCCTGCAACGGACAAAGTGACGTTTAAAATGCCCCCCTCAGTATATCGCGCTCGTTTTACACTTTTTGATGTCTTAGGTCGCACCGTTCAACATGAACCTTTGATTGTCGGTCAGATGTTTGATATTGAACGCAATGGCTTGCAATCAGGCGTTTATATTTATCGAATTGAAGACCAAGACGGACGTGTGAAAATGGGTAAAATTTTGTTAGAATAGATGATAATGGATAGATGATAATGGATAGATGATAATGAATAGTTGATAGTTATTATCCACTATCCACTATCCATTATCCACTATTTAAAGTCCAATGACTTTTGAGCCTATTTTGCCAAAGCCACCTGCCACTTTGCCCGTCATGTCCAGAATGAAACGATAGGTTTCGTATTTCTTTTTAAATTTAGGAACAAGTTCAATAAAATTACGGATATAAGGTTTTTGAACGACCCTGATGCCTAATCCCACAGCTTGCATATCATCCATATTGTTAATCCAACTATTGCTTGTTGCAACTATTTTATTCATAGCTGTTTCGTTTTGTGCATGATATTTTTTGATGTATTTCACACCTTTAACAGGATTGACAAACTTCAAACCTTCGTCCATCAAAACGACATAATCGCTCAATAAACCATCTACTTTTTCTTCTGCTTTCATATTGCCATCAGCCAGTTGGTTGAGTGCTGTGCGGTGTGCTTTGAGCCAAGCATTTTGTTTAGCTGAAGCACAACTTTGTAGGAATAAAAGACTTACGAATAACATTAAGACGAATGTGTGTTGTTTCATATTTTTTGAAATTTAGAATAATGATTGAAATTTAGACATGTCCCTCAAAAAGTATAAAATACTGAGGGGGGTATTGTTCACAAAAAAACCACTAATCCCAAACTGAGAATAGTGGTTTTTTAGTATCAAGAGGCAAAAACTATGACCGTGGTCTCTTCAATGTCTCTTGAAGTTCTTTCAATGCTTCCCAATTATTGTCAACAACCAATTGCGCTTGTTTCCCCCAAGTGGTGGGGTCGGCAGCAAATTTACGGTTAGCGTTCAATTGTTCTTTCAGTGCAAATGGATCAATAGCAGCTAAGGTTGCGAAGTTTTTGATATCAATGCTGTGAAGAAACTGTGTCATTGTAGCACCTATCCCTTCGATAATTGAAAAATCATCACCGCTTTCTTTCAAAGCCGCTTGAGCCGCTTCTTTTTCTGCTTTAACTTCTGCACTACTGCGCCTTGGCGTACGCGGTTTTTCTGGAACGACTACTTCAGCAACGACATTCTTTTTTACAGATTTGCCCGCTTTGCCTTCTTCGATAACAGGGGTTTCGCTTATTTCAGCATCTGTTTTTATGCGGCGGGTGTAAGGGCGTCTTGCTTTAGCATCATCCGTTGTTTCAAGCACTTCTATAGGTGTGGGAACGGGTATTTCTTCCCGAATCGTCAACTTATATGATTTTTTTCCTTTAGCATTGGTTTTTATCCACTGTTTCATAAGTGATTTGGCAATGGCAGCACCCGCTTTTCGCCCTTTTCGTTTCGACTTAGCAATTTCGAGTTCAAGGCGCAAAACTTCTACTTCACTTTTAGTAGCTTTCCCTTTAATGGCTTTTTTTAAGTTCTTTTTAGCTGCTTTTTCACTTAATTGAGTGCGGGTGAATTGAGCTTGAGCGCGTTCATAATCTTTTAATAAGGCTTCGTAACCTTGTTGATTTTTTTTTGCAGACGACATTTTTTTCTTTTTTAAATGATTTAAAAATAAGGATAATTAGAAAATTATGTATAAATATACTTTTTTGTATACTTTTAAATATTTGGATAAAAAAATTAAAATACTTATAGGCGTTCTAATGTTTTTAAACTAAATATTATCATCACCTATTTTTTGACAAAAAAGCTCTTCAAAATATAATAATGATTTGGACTCAATAAAAAACGAATAAAATCTAAGGAGGAAATTTGTTTTTGTTCTTATTTTCAATCAGTATTTGTGTTGAAAAGTAATGTTATTAAGTGTTTTAAAATAGGTATCAAAAATAAAAACAATCACGCTATTTCCGTAAGCTAATGAATATTTTATAAAATAAAACTTGATAACAGGGCTGTTTAAACATTTGGTGAGGTTATTGGAATTGAAATATTATTCCGAAATATTTACTTATCAAGATATAAGGTTTGTTAGAGAAGCAAAAGTGAGAATATTTTTTTAAAAATAAGACAAAAATTAAAATAATAATTTAATACATTAAAATCAATTTGAAAAAAACACAAAGAATGGGGAAAATGATTGATTTACTACATGAATAACGCCAAAGTAACTAAAGTTATTTGTAAATTATTAAGTGTTTTTAGTTTAGGGGCTAACCATTTTCATTTAATAAAAGTAAAAAAAAGACATTTTACTGAGGGGGCTTATTGTCAAGTATTCTCTTTAAAGTATCATTGATTTTAGCGCGTTGTTGTTTTTGTAGTACCACAAGCGGTTCGATAGCACGTTCTGAACAATCTTTTATACCACATCTTTCACAAGTCGTTGATACTTCACGAGGACTAATTTGAGGGTCATTGATAAATTTAATTTTTTCTTTTACATCATTATCTATTAATATCCCAATAGTGACACTGACATTCCTTGTTCCAGAAGGTCGGGCTATTGTAAAACACAAATATTCATCATTTGTTTGAAAATAATGACTGCGTTGGATACCGACTATTGTTTCTTCTTTCTTTGGGTCTTTTGGACTTCCTGTTTGACTATTTTGTAAATCATTTAATTCATTCAAAAGTGAAATAGACACCCAACGACGACAATAATGTTCATCTAAACCATTCCCATGTGGATGATGCCTTCTATTAAGGTGTAGTTCTTTACTAATGTCAAATTGATTGGTTTCTAAACGATGTACAAAACGAAGGAAAAACAATTTATTTAAACCAAAAAAGTGTGGCAATACATTCGTCATGCGTTGAAACAACATTTCAGGTGTTGCTTGATATTTTTGCATCAACTGCATTAGAAATACGCCATTGTCCCATTTATCCATTTTAAGAAACTTCTCCATATCTTTAACAAAGACTTCACGATTCATCAACAAAGCGGCTGAAAAATAACCTGCTTTAAAGTGATTCAAGGCTTCGTCAAAGGTTTTGACTCTTTGAAGCGAAGCAGTATAGGCTCTTTCTTTTAAGGATAAGGCATTGAATCCCAATTCTTTACCGAATTGAAAGGCACGTTGCTGTTCGTTCAAGCTGCTGTTCAATAATAGTTGTTTGGTTTTAGGAACAAAGACAGAACGAATGTTTTTTAACTCTGGAAAAGTATCTAAACCCTTTTCAACGATTTTATATCCAAATTTTTTCTCTAATAAACCAGCCAAAAAATGATCGGGCAAGGAATGTCCCGTAGGCACTTTGTTTAGTTTGACAAACTGACGAACCGCTTCTTCTAATTCTTCAAAATAATTATTGTGTAATTCTAAATAGGAACGCAAAGCACCGAAATAGAAGTTTTCTTCTCGAAGGGCATAATTTCTACTCAATTCAACAAGCGTCGAAATAAAAGCTGCGACACGTATAGGCGCATTGGCAATAATTTCTACAACTTTATTCATTTCGATACCAAACAAATCAAGCGGTAGTTCGTGCAAGAAATTAGATTGCAATAAATCTTCGACGGCAGAAAGGCTTTGTGGCATTTGTGCACTTATCAAAGATTCAGTAGTTGTCTCTAAGGCATCGGCGAGTAGTTTTATTTTATCATCTTTTGGATATTTTTTACCTTTTTCAATTTCATTAAGATAACTAACAGACATACCCGTTTGTTCGGAAAGGACAGCAAATGACAATCGCTTTTCAGTACGCAACTGACGTACCTTTAATCCAAGAATTATTTTGTTATTTTGTGATTTTTGACTCATTGCCTTAGTGTTAAAATCGAGTGAAGTGAAAAACAATCGCATTTCTGCTGATTCGTCCAAATGTACGACTTTTTTATTTTTTAGCGAATATTCGTTGTTCTAAAACAATTCTTATTGTTCTTTGTCCTAAATATTGTATTCACTTTTCACTTATAACTTTTCACTTAATTATTATGAACCATCTCATAAACGAAACGTCTCCTTATCTTTTGCAACACGCCCACAACCCTGTAGAGTGGTATGCATGGAAACCCGAAGCCTTTGAGCGTGCGAAGGCTGAAAACAAGCCTATTCTCGTCAGTATTGGCTATTCGACATGCCATTGGTGTCACGTCATGGAGCGCGAATCGTTTGAAAATCAGGACGTTGCAGATATAATGAATCAATTATTTGTCTGTATTAAGGTAGATAGAGAGGAACGCCCCGATGTGGATCAAATTTATATGGAAGCCTGTCAAATTATTTCTGGCAGTGGTGGCTGGCCCCTCAATTGTTTCCTTTTACCAGATGGACGACCGTTTTTTGCGGGGACTTATTATCCGCCTCAGTCTGCTTATGGGCGACCTTCTTGGATTCAGGTTTTGCACAATTTGTCCAATGCTTTTCAACAAAAACGCGATGTTGTGGAACAACAAGCGAATCAATTGACAGATATTATTCGGAATTCGGATAAAAATTATGTCAAAAATACAGAGGGGGGGGATTTTGAGAAACTTGAAGGGGGTGCACCTTCTGTTTTTAATACGTCTTATTTGGAAAATGTTTTTTACGCTTTGCGTGAACGATTTGATCGAGTAGAAGGTGGTTTTGGCGGTGCGCCTAAATTTCCATCAACGATGTCAATCCAATTTTTAATGGATTATCATTTTTATACAAAAAATGAAGAGGCTTTGGCACACGCAGAATTGTCACTGATTAAGATGATTCAAGGCGGTATTTATGACCAAATAGGCGGTGGTTTTGCCCGTTATGCAACGGATAGGGAGTGGCTGATTCCACATTTTGAAAAGATGCTGTATGATAATGCTTTGTTAATAACGACCTTAAGTGATGCGTATAAACTAACAAAAAAAGATATTTACAGCGAAACGATTGAAGAAACTTTGACATTTATACTGAGGGATATGACTGCGCCCGATGGCGGTTTTTATTCGGCTTATGATGCTGATTCAGAAGGTGTTGAAGGCAAATTTTATGTCTGGAAAAAAGCAGAAATTGAGACGATACTGGGCGCAGATGCACCGCTTTTTTGTGCTTTTTACGATGTTTCTGAAGAGGGCAATTGGGAAGAAAGCAGCATTCTTTGGCGACAAAAAAACTATTCAGAATTTGCACATGAGCAAGGTTTAGATGTGTCCGTTTTAAAGGATAAATTGCAAAAAAGCCGTAAAAAGTTGTTTGAAACACGTGAAAAACGCATAAAGCCAGGCTTAGACGATAAAATTTTACTATCTTGGAATGCTTTAATGATTTCTGCGTTTGCACGAGCTTTTGAAGCTCTCGGTACTGAGGGGTATCAAAAAGTCGCTGTGGATGTTTTGGCTTTTATTTTTGAAAAATTCAAACAAAAAGAAGGCATTGGTTTGTACCATACTTATAAAAATGGGCAGGCGCAATACGATGGTTTTTTGGAGGATTATGCCTACTTGATTGAAGCTTTATTGGATGTTTATGGCATTACGTTTGACAAACAATATTTTGAAAAAGCGAAACAATATGCTGATTATACAATAGAAAATTTCTTTGATGAATCTGCAAATTTGTTCTATTTTACATCCGAAAAACAGAAAGATATTTTGCTGCGCAAAAAAGATTTATACGATTCGGCAACACCTTCGGGCAATTCTACGATGGTGCGCAACTTGCAACGATTAGGGCATATTTTTGATAATAAAACTTATCACTCGTTGAGTACCAATATGTTATTGTCGGTCGAAGAAGCTGTGGAGCGTTATCCTTCGAGTTTATCAAAATGGGCAGGGAGTGCTTTGGCATTGGTTTTTCCTCCTTACGAAATTGCCGTTGTCGGTGCAGGTGCACATTCAAAAAGCAAAAGCATCAATACACTTTTTTTACCAAATAAAATCTTGATGTCGAGCGTTGAGGAAGATACTAAGTTTCCACTTTTATCAGGTAGGAGCGGTGATACTGAGGGGGGGCAATCTTTAATTTATGTTTGCCAAAATTATGCTTGTAAAATACCCGTTCAAACGGTTGAAGAAATGCAGAAAATACTGTGAATAACGAATAAAACCTTGTTTTCAAAAAAGACGAATCTAAATGTATGAACCATGAAAAATATTTACATTTTTTGTCTCTTAATATTTCAGATGAGTGTCGTTGTGGCGCAACAGCCCGCACAATTTAGTTTATATATGCTCAATCCGTATGGCGAAAACCCTGCGGCGGGTGGTTTGGATAAAACCCTTATTGCTACGGGTGGTTTTCGGGCGCAATGGGTGGGTCTGCCTGGTAGTCCGCAGACACAATATATTAATGTGTCGTTGCCGCTTGGTATCATTAGCAGTGGCGTTGGATTTCAAGTCACCAATGAAAGTATTGGTGCGCGCAACGGTTTGAGTGCAAAACTCACTTATAATTATATAAAAAAATTAGGCGATGCTCAATTGTCTTTAGGTGTTGCTGGCGGCATCCTTCAAGGGACGATAGACGGGGCAAAATTGCGGACACCCGGAGGCGACTACAATCAAGGCGTGATTGATCATCAAGATAAGATATTGAACACCGCTGCACTAAATGGTATGGTAACAACGTTTGATGCAGGTATCTTTTTCAAAAGTGAAAAAATTGATGCAGGTATTTTTTTAGGGGATTTGACCCAACCAACACTCTCTTTAGTCAGTCAAAAGGTGACGGAGGTGAGTTTGAAGCGTCATTATTCGGCTTATGCCGCCACTCGGTTTGATGTGATGAGTAGCTTAAGTTTGCACCCCTCAGTAATGATTCGCTCTGATGGCATACAAACTCAAGCAGAATTTTCGACCTTTGTGCGTTTAAATGATAATTTTTTTCTGGGTGGTTCGTTCAGAGGTTTTAGTAAAACAACTCAAGATGCGGCTACAATTTTTGGTGGTTTCAAGTTGAGTTCTAAAATAATGCTGGCTTATGCGTATGATATTACGTTATCAGCATTAAAAAATGTGACGCAGGGTGGACATGAAATTGTGTTGCAGTACAATATTGGCAAAGAATTTGGGAGAGGGAAATTACCACCAATAATTTACAATCCACGTTTTTAAATTTTGAACTTACGAATGGTAAGAAAGGGATTTTGACGTATTAAGAAAAAGGATATTTTACAATTTATTTAAAATAATAGTCACAAAAAAATGACTTAGAACATACTTAATTGTCAGAAGCATCGTTTTTTTATGACATTTTAAAGGATATAGTTTGTAAATCAACGAATTGTATAAACAAAAACTTATTCAGTTATTGTATCTCTGCAAAACATTCTATATTTGGGCGTTTTTTTCAAAAGGGACAGCCTAGCATTTCACAAAATTGAGGGATAATCGAGAATTAAAGCAATGAAAAGACAATCAAAAGCACTTCTTCTAATGCTGGTTGCCTTGGGGCTTACTTGGGCTTCGTGTGGCAAAAAAGAGAACGGTCAACTATTAGGCGCGAAAGATCGCCCGACTTGGAAAGGGATTAATCCTTTCGGCATGGTATATATTCCTTCCGGGGAGTTTCATGCAGGTCCAAGTGACGAGGATATGAGCCGTAGTTACGTTAACCGGCCGAAATCTGTTTCTATACAGGGTTTCTTTATGGATGATACGGAAATTACGAACAACGAGTACCGCCAATTCATAGAATGGGTACGTGACTCTTTGGCTCATACCAAACTCGACCATTATATCGAGGGCGATGACGGCAAGCAAATCGTTGACTGGGAACAGGAAATAGATTGGGAAGACGAAACGCTCGCTGACTTGTTTTACCAAGGTAAAGATAAGTTTGATGGTAGAACAGAGTACAATGCTGAAAAATTTGTTGTCGAGTATGAATACTACGATTGGCAAAAAGCAGCGCATTACAATGGCAACTGGCAACGTCCTGTTGACACGAAAGACCAAAGCAAGCGTTACTCACGCCAAGAGTTCATTGTAAAAAAGAAGGTCATTGTTTATCCAGATACGCTTAGCTGGATTCGTGACTTTGCATACTCTTACAATGAACCTATGACACGTAACTACTTTTGGCACCCAGCCTTCGATGACTATCCAGTTATTGGTGTCAATTGGCACATGGCGCGTGCTTTCTGTTGGTGGCGTACAAAACTTTGGAACACCTATCGTGGTAGCAATGACGTAAATACAGAGGATTTCCGTTTACCTACTGAATTTGAATGGGAATATGCTGCTCGTGGCGGTCACGACCTTGCGCCTTATCCTTGGGGTGGTTACTATACACGTAACTCAAAGGGGTGTTTGTTGGCGAACTTTAAACCTGGTCGTGGCAACTATCCTGAAGATGGTGGTATGTACACCGTAAAAGCAGATGCTTATTTCCCGAACGATTACGGTCTGTATAATATGGCTGGAAACGTTGCGGAGTGGACTATCACTGCCTATACTGATAATACTGGAGGACTACATGACTTGGAACCAGACTATCGTTATGATGCAAAAGACGACGATTCTCCTGCAAAAAAACGTAAAGTTATTCGCGGGGGGTCTTGGAAAGATATTGCTTATTACCTACAAACGGGTACACGCACGTATGAATTTCAAGATACAACAAAATCTTACATCGGTTTCCGCTGTGCTTTGACATTCTTGGGTCGTTCAATTAACGACTTTTAATAAAAAAACGAACATAAAATACTGAGGGGTGGTTTTAAACCACCCCTCAGTATCCGACTAAATACTCAGGGCAATACTCGCCTTTTGTACTAACATCATAAATTAGTGTCTATTATCTGGTTTTTAACAATACTCTTTTGTGAAAAGGGTCTTGTTGAAGCCACTTTCTGTTTGGAATTAAAAAATCGAAAAATATTTTCTTAACCTTTTTTCTAAAGTAAAAAACAATGAGTTTCGTCAAATCAAAGGGTTTTAAGTATCTTAAAAACTTAATTATTGGTGTCGGTGCCGCTATCGTTTTGATGGGTGCTTTATTCAAAATCGAAAGCTGGCCTTATGCATCAGAAATGCTTATTTTAGGTCTGTCAGTTGAGGCAGGTTTATTCTTGATGCTCGGTGTATTAGGACCTGAACCTGATTACTACTGGGATAAAATCATTCCAGGTCTTGGAGACTACAATTCTAAATTGGGACCTATCGAATTAGGTGGAGCGGGCGCTTCACATCAACCACAATTGCCGGGTTTAAACGGCGAAATCGTTGAAAACAAATTGAGTGGTATGTTGACGGAATTGCAAGGCATGTCAAAAAGCCTTGGTTCACTCAAAGCATTGCAAGAAGTGGATTTTAGCGGTACGCAGGAGCAAATCAAAACAATGAGTAATTTTTACTCTAAATTGACTGAGGCTATGGCTGATATGAACTCAGCATCTAATGATGTAAAAGTTTACAAAGAGCAATTGGCTTCTTTGAACAAGAACTTGGGCTCGCTCAATGCAGTTTATGGTGGCATGCTTTCAGCTATGTCAAACGTAGGCGGCAAATAATATTCGTCTTTTGTCATTTCGTCTTTCGTCATTCCCCCTCAGTATTTTGAGGTTTCTACTATAATGACTTGTGACAATCACCCAATGACAAATTTTAGAAACCAATTTTAAAAACTTCAAAAGGAAGAAAAAAAATGTCAATACCTAAGGAACCGCGGCAGTTAATGATTAACTTGATGTATCTCGTTCTGACTGCGATGCTTGCCTTGAACGTATCGGCGGAGATTATCAACGCATTCTATGCCTTGAATAGAGGTATGCAAAGTAGTAATGAAATTGTTGATAAGTCGAATACAATGATTAAAAATGCCATTGACCAAGAAGTCAAGGCGTATAACAATGTTACTAATCAGGGCTACCAAGCTAAGGCTATCGAGGCAATGAAAATCTCAAAAGAGTTCGAATCTTATATCAGCTCTATTGTCTCTGAATTGACGACTCGTGCAGGAGGGATTGATCCTCATCATACAGATGGTCGCCCTGTTCGTTACAAAGACAAAGATGTGCCAACTAACTTCTTCATTAATGAGAAGAAGGGCGAAGAACTTGAGAAAAAAATTGCTGAGACACGCCAGAAATTCTTAGCACTGGTCACGGATCCCGTTAAGAATAAGGAGTTTCAGAGCCAGATTGCTCTGCAAGTGGACGCTATACCTTCAGACTCAAAAGCTGCCAACTGGACAGATTTGAAATTCAAACAGATGCCTGTAGCGGCTGTTATGCCGACGTTAACAAAATTTGTTTCGGATGCCAAAACGTCTGAAACCGCTTTGTTGAACTATTTCTTTGACTTAGTTGGTGGTAAAGAAATCAAATTAGACCAATTCAAAGTCGCTATCTCGCCCAAGAAATCTTATTTGATTCGCGGTGATAAATTTGAGGCGGATGTATATCTTGCTGCTTACAGTTCGAACCCTGGTACTGGCGTGAGTATTAGCGTAAATGGTTCTGGTTTAGGTATGATAGACGGTGTTGCACATTACGAAACTACACCAAGTGGCATCGGAAAACAGACTGTTAAAGCTTCAGCGAGTATCAAAAATCCGTTGACTGGCGTAACAAAAACTGTTGAAGGTGAGTTTGAATACGAAGTCGGTGAAAAATCGGCAACGGTTTCAGCAGAGAAAATGAATGTTTTCTATATTGGTGTTGATAACCCGATTGCTGTTTCCGCGGCAGGTGTATCTTCTAACGAATTAAAAGTCAGTTGCTCTGGTTGTGAGACTATGAATAAAGTGAATGACAACAATTATATGGTGCGTGTCAATCGTCCTGGTGAAGCAACCATTAATTTGACTGCTCCAGGAGGTTTAAATGTTCAGAAAAAGTTCCGTGTAAAGCCTATTCCGAACCCAGTGCCAGTTTTGTCTGTTGACTTTGATAGAAAATCTAACTTCTTAGGAAGTGGACAGATGGCAGCCAACTCTGGCGTCATTGCAAAACTTGAGAACTTTGATTTTGATGCGAAGTGTAGCATTCAAAGTTATGTTCTTGTTCGTGTTGAACGGCGTCAAGACCCACAACAAGCGAATGTTTCTGGACCATCTAATGCAGAAGCTGAAAGGTATTGCCGCATGGCGAAACCGGGCGATTTTTATCAGTTTTTGAACATTAAAGCGCGTTGCCCAGGTGATCAGATTGCACGTGACGTAGGTTCTATCAGTTATTACATCAAGTAATTTTTTATAAACGCATCCATTCTTAGTTTTAACATTTTTTACAAAATAAAAAGCTGGATGGGTGCGTTTTCTACTTATATTTGAATCAATACCCCCCTCAGTATTCAGACAAAAAAAAGTCTTTTTTTCATCAAAAACACGGTTTTCAGTAACATGAAGTCAGCAATGAAATGGTTTAGTTTGGCAGCTTTCAGCTTAATGATAAGTGTTGCAGTTGCCCAAGTTCCCGAAGAGGTCAAGACAAATACAAACGATGCGTTTCCGGATTTTACGGGTGGTAATAAAACAACTACTCCAGCAAAGCCCGCAACAACTCCTGCAACGACAACTCAGCCTCAATTCCCTGCGGCAACGACAACACAGCCTCAGTTCCCCGCAGCAACAACAACAGCACCTTCTTCGACAACTCAACAACCTGGCGGAACTACAGCAATTAAGGTTGAGCCTGCCGATAATATTGGCGATATTCCACCCGACGTGGATGCACCGCTGGATGGTATCATTGAAAGAAAATTGATTCTCGACAAACAAGTTTTGCCTTGGGAGCCTGTCCGTGAAGCGGATATCTTATGGAGTAAACGTGTTTGGCGTGTCATTGATGTTCGTGAAAAGATAAATTTACCGTTTATCTATCCCGAAATGCCCTTTTTTACGGTCTTGATGAAAGGGATACAGCAACAAGACTCGGCAACAGCCATTAAAGCTTATAAAGCGGATAATGATAAATTTTGGTATAAAATGTCATCGCAAGAGCTTCAAAGTATTTTGAGTCATGCGGATACAATCATTCAGATTGACCCAACGACGTATGAAACAAAATACAAAGTTGTTTACAATAAAATCAACCCTGATGACATCAAACGTTACCGCGTCAAAGAAGATTGGTACTTCGATCGGCAATATTCAGTGCTAAAAGTGCGCATTTTGGGTATTGCACCTTTGAAAGATGTGACCAATGAAGCGGGTGAGTTTCTATACGAACAACCTCTATTCTGGATTCGTTATCCTGATTGCCGCGAGTATTTAGCACGTCATCGTGCTTTTATCGAAGGCAATGATTCTAATCCGATGTCTTGGGAAGACCTTTTTGAGCAACGCCGTTTTTCAAGCTATGTTTGGAAAGAGTCAAATGTTCACAACCGTCGTTTACAAGACTATTTGCAAGGCATTGACCTCTTGCTCGAAGGCGAAAAAATCAAAGCAGAAATTTTCAATTATGAGCACGACCTTTGGTCATATTAATGCTTAATTGTTAGTTACACCATTCTAATAAATTTAAAAACGGTCAGTACAGCGAGTACTGACCGTTTTTCTTATTTTTGCGACAAAAAACGATGATAATCATTCAAGACGTACTTGTTAGCGACGAACTTGTCGAGGAACAATTTATATGTAATCTCTCCAAATGCAAGGGCGCTTGCTGTTGGGAAGGTGATTTTGGCGCACCACTTCTAGAGGAAGAGTTAGAGATTTTGGACAATATCTACGACGATGTACGCCCTTTTTTAACAGAAGAGGGTCAAAACAAAATAGATACTGAGGGGGGGTATAAGTTTTTCAAAGGCATGGAACAAAACGGTACGCAGCTATTACCTGATGGTAGGTGTGCGTATTTAGTCATCGAACGCAATGGCATGGCTCAATGCGGGATTGAAAAAGCATGGAAAGCGGGGGCTACGGATTTCCAAAAACCTATTTCATGTCATTTATATCCTATCCGAATGTCCAAACAAACGGGCTTTGAAGCCTTGAATTATGACCGTTGGGATATCTGTTCAGGTGCTTGTCAGCTGGGTGCAGAGCATCAAGTACCTGTTTATAAGTTCTTGAAAGATGCTTTAGTAAGAGCCTATAACGAGGATTTTTATGAAGAATTGGATGCTGCTGCTCAATATATGGCTTCAACAAAAAAGACTTAAAAGTCTTGAAATAACCTTTTATCCATTCTATTCTCTTTTTTATCGAAAACGACTCATCTTTTTGGCTTGAAATTCGTTTCATTTTTTGTCAAATAGTTGATAAATGATTCATTCTAACGATATTCAAATGGAATTAATTACTCAATCTCGTCAAAATCGGGATATGACTGAAGCGCAAAGCCTTGTCAAAAAAATACACGAGCATTATCGGCAACAACTGCGCCCTTTGCCTAATAAAAAAAAGGCACATGAGTGGATAGATCGGCTCATCGACATTCTTTTCCCTGTTCGATGTGCAGAGGCGGTAGGCGAGTTAGAAATTCGCCAACTTGAGCTGCAATTGTGGGAGTTGCTTGTTCCGCTTGAAAATGAATTAGCACCTATTGATACCATCGTAAAAGAATATTTTCATCGTATTCCTTTGATTTACACAGAATTACGAAAAGACGCAGAAGCTATTTTAGCGTTTGACCCTGCCGCCAGTAGTATTGAAGAAGTGATAGCCGCTTATCCTGGTTTTTACGCCATTGCCGTCTATCGTTTTGCCCATGAGTTGTATTTGTTGAAAATACCCATTTTGCCGCGCATGATTTCGGAGTGGGCGCATAGCCAAACGGGCATTGACATCAACCCGGGAGCAACGATTGGTTCAGGTTTTTTTATTGACCACGGAACAGGTCTTGTGATTGGTGAAACGTGTATAATTGGCAACAATGTGAAAATATATCAAGGTGTTACCTTAGGCGCATTGAGTGTCAAAAAGGAGGAAGCTAACCGCAAACGGCATCCGACAATTGAAGATAATGTGGTTATATATTCAGGTACAACGATTTTAGGTGGGCAAACCATCATCGGGAAGGACTCCATTATTGGCGGTAACGTCTGGCTTACTGAGGGGGTGCCTCCGAACTCATTGGTCTATCACAAAAGTGAGGTCAAAGTCAGAACGAATAAAGATTTTGCTGAACCTATAAATTTTGTTATTTAAATAACAATGGCTGTCTCAAAGAATTTGAAACAGCCATTGTTATGATAACTATAATGTAATGAATTGATTATAAATGAGTTATTGCAAAAGAAATAAAATTCATCGTTCATCATTTATAATTCATCAGTCTCTTTTTAGCTTTTCAATCTCGTTTTTAAATATCCCAAAGCCATGCCGTAAGCCTCTTTTGACAAAGCCTCATCATATTTTGGATTGCTTGGATTTGCAAAGCCGTGAACGCCATTAAAAATTTTGTATTCCAATTTTTTGCCTGCCGTTTTCATATTGGCAGCAAATTCTTCAATAACCTCCTTAGAAATACGTGTTTCGGTCGCAAATAAGCCCAAAACATCGCTGTTCAATGTTTTCAATTTTTCAACATCTTTTTCAGGCATACCGTAGTACATGACTGAACCAACCGTTTGTTTGCCACCTAAAAGAGCCGATTGCAACGACAAACCGCCGCCAAAACACCAACCCACATTGGCAATTTTAGCTTTTTTTCCAGCGTACAGAATACCGCCTTTCATGATATTTTGAAGTCGTTCAGGTTTTGCACCTTGCATGAGTTTACCTGCTTCTTTTGGGTCGTTACTGGATTGTCCATCGTACATATCTAAGGCTAAAACGTTGATATTTTCACCCAAATCGGTGTAAAAAATATCAGATTGGCGCATGATGTATTCGTTCAAACCCCACCATTCTTGATAGACAAAAAGCCATTTTTTCGATTTTTTCTTAGCTTTTATCACGTAACCTTTGGCATCAACACCATCGGGTGTTTTGAACGTGATGCTTTGCCCTTTGCCTTCATAATTAAGTGGTAGTGGTGCTGGGTGCAATGCCTGAAATTCAGGGTCAAGGGCAAAAGCCGCCATGCCATCTGGAGGCGGAACAGTGTGGCACATGGGCATCGCCGTAGAAGACGAAGGGTTTGGATTTGGTTTTTGAAAAAAGCCAAAAACGCTAAAAAGAATAGCGAAAAAGCTAATAGTTAGGTTGCTCATTGTTTAATTATTGTAATTAGTTATGAAATTTGAATAACTGAATGATTCACCATTCACCATTAAATGATTCACCATTAAATTTATTCCTCACTCTTTTTGCCACTTTGTTTGGCTTGATTCAAACGGTAGCTGAATGTCAAATTGATTTGCCGTTTTCTGCCGAGAAAATTACCAGACGTGTAAAAATTAGACCCCTCAGTAATAAAGCGGTTTCGGCGTGAATTGAACAGGTCAGAGACATTCAAAGTTATCGTTCCCGTTCCTTTCAAAATGTCTTTGTTCATACCCAAATCAACATAATACAAAGCTTTTCGTTCACCTTGTGGTGTTTTTTGGGGCGCTTCATAGTTGCCACGTATTTGAAAATCAATGTTTTGGGGTAATGAAAACTTTGAAGTATGCCGTACAAACCAACTATATGTATCGCTGGCGATGTTTGTACCAATATTAGCTCCGTCAGTAATGGCACGGAAAAAATTGAAATTATTGTCCATTTTCCACCATTTTACAAGTGTATGTTGGCTTGTAAATTCTGCACCAAAAGCATCTTCCTTCAATAAATTTTCGGGAAATGTATTTGCAAAACCTAAATTATCAACACGTCGAATACTTTGAATTTTGTCTGTCGTATGCCGATAATAAAGCGACGAGGACAAAGTCCCTTTTTCAAAATACTTGATATGACCCAACTCAAACGCATCTGAAAATTCAGGGTTGAGCGCAGGATTGCCTGCAAAAAAGTTCCGATTGTCGCTTAATGTCACAAATGGACTTAATTCATTATAGGTCGGACGACGTACACGGCGGCTATAACTCAGCTGAATAGCATTCTCTTTCGGCAATTTATAGGTAAAATGAGCACTGGGGAACAAGTTGGCATAATCTCTTGGATGAACTTCATTTGTCTTTTGAAGCGTTGTTTTGGCATCGGTTATTTCACCACGCAAACCAAATTGATAAGAGAAATTGCCTTGTGTGTTGCCCAAAATGGCGTAAGCAGCATGAATATTTTCATCATAAATGAAATAATTGTCCAAACCAGGTATGGTAAAAAATGCACCATTTGCCCCTTGTTCAGTGGCAATATAGTCATTTATCATGCGCCGAAAACTGCTGCGCAAGCCTGTTTCAAATTTGCCTTCTTTGCCTATCGGTTGCACATAATCTACTTGAAATAGGTATTGTTTTTCATATTCATCATTCAATGCTTTTTGCAATTTATTATTATTTGTATTAGGAGAACCATCTGCAAAAACGCCGTTTTGGGTAAAAATTTGGTCAGAACGTTCCCAATAATCCAAAAATCGAAAGTCGGCGACCAATTCTTGCTTTTTTTTGTCAAAGGTCTTTTTGTAACTCAAACCTGTTTCAGAATGTGGCTCATGTTCTTTTTCATCTTGTTGACGCATGGTTATTGTTTTTAGATTATCTGTTTTGAAAAGATAGTCTTTGTACGTCAAATCTGTGATACGTCGCACATCGGTTCTGCGCAACACGTAAAACGCCGTCAAAGTGTTTTTAGGATTGAAAAAATAATCCAAACCCGCTTTAATATTATTGTGAAAACCCGTCATGGTACCATCTCTTTCAATTTGTGAGATAAAGGTCGTGTCATTGGCATACACTTCTTGATACTGCGAGCCAACGCCCGGCTGTTGGCGATAAGCCATGCCATAGTTGATAAAAAAATTGACTTTCTTGTGCCGGTAATTGACATTCGCAGCTAAACCATAATTCGCTGGAAAGCCTGTAATGGCCTCAAAAGAGCCATTAAAACCTTGTTTTTGCTCTTTTTTCAAGACAATATTGATAATGCCTGACATGCCTTCCGCTTCATAACGTGCCGATGGATTGGTAATAATTTCAACATTATCAATCAAGTTACCTTGCAATTGTTGTAAGCCCGAACCGCCTTTAAAACTCACCAAACCCGATGGTTTGCCATCAATCAAAATCCGCACATTTTGGCTACCCCTCAACTTGACATTGCCTTCCACATCCACAGATACTGAGGGGATGTTGCCCAAAATATCTATTGCCGAACCGCCTGCGTTTGACAGGTCTTTCCCAACATTAAATATCTTTTTATCTAATGACAATTCCATTGTACTTTTTTCAGCCCGTATTTCCACTTCATCTAAATTGGTTGTGGCAGAAGACAGCTTTATGATGCCTAAATCGTGGATTGATTCCTCTTTGGTGAGGCTAAAAGACGATATTTTCAAAGGCTGATATCCGATGAATTCCACAATTGCATAAGCTTGTCCAAGCGGCATATCAATGGAAAACAGACCATCTTCACTCGTAATATTGCCCGCTATCAAAGTACTATCGCTGTTTTTTAGCACTCGGACACTCGCATAACTTAGGGGTGTACTTGTTTGGCTATCAACAACTTTACCCATCAATATGCCTTTTTGGGCAATTAACAAGGGAAAGGTTAAAAACAAGAAGCAAAAAGCAATCAAGAGTTGTGGCAAGTGCTTTTTTTGTATATTAAATTTCATTTATGATAAAAAATGTTTGTAAAAAAAATTGGTTGTCCTAAAAATGTAAAGATACTAAGGCTTTTGATTACCCTTCTAGCTATTCCATAATCAAGCCCTTGTATTGGGTGATTGATTGGGAATATTAGATGATTGGTTTGATTTATTGTCCAATCAACACGTTTTGCATTCTTATTTTACGCAAAACAAAAAGCCCAACTAACTGATTAACAGTTAGTTGGGCTGGTATATATAATAATAAAATTATTTAAAGGTTTTGCGCAAGTAGCTTCGCGGGCTTTTCTTTTTCAGCGCGCTTAGGTAACAATAGCCAAATACGACCATATTTGTGCATATTTCTCATGCGCGCTTTGGCAGCATCGCCTTCACCCATATATAAGTCAATATGACCCGTACCTTTAATTTTACTGCCTCTATCTTGAGCAACAACAAAACGCATTTCTGTGCGAACCAAGTTACCATTGTCATCTAAAATAGGCACTTCAGCAAGTAAAACAGAGCCTAATGGAATATAGTCGTCGTCAACAGCAATCGTAAAATCTGTACTCAATGGCACTTTGGCGACACCCATCGCCTTCGTTTTTTCTCTTTGTGTAAAAACTGAAGTATAAGATACCAATATTTTTTGAGGCTCTCCTTCTTCATTTTGATTTGTTTCTACTCTTTTTGAATCGCCATCGTAAGCAACGACACGGCGTTCGCCATCGGGGAATTGCAAATAGGCAACACCTTCAACCTGCATACTGCGTATGTCCCGACGGTCACGGACAAAAGCGAGGGACATATTGTCGTCACTATTAGCAGTTTTAGCTAAATATACAGGGTATTTGAAGACCGCATCTGCTTTGCGGCGGGCAGGAATGACAGGGGAATAGTAGCCTGTAAACAGCACATTCCCTTCATTGTCATCGCCTCTTAATTGATAAGCATCGAGAAGATTAGCGATGTCTTTTTTCGATTTAGCTCTACGAAAGACGTTTAAGACCTGATTTAAGTGTTTTGGGGTAATATCAAGACCGCCTATATCCCGGGTGTCAGCATTCTTAATAAACCGCTCTTGATGTTCAAGGGCTTGACGAAATTTATCAGGAATACCAGGGAGCGATAATAAATCAATATTAGTTTTTGTAAATACTTTCCATAATTTACTGCTTTTTTTAGTGGAAACTAACATTTTTCCATTCGAACCTAAAGGTTGTTGTGTTTCTAAGTCTTGTAACAGGGAGTCGAGAGCAATATTTTCTATTTGGTCCGACTCCTTCAGACTTCGGAAATATGTCATTGTACCTACGGAAAAAATAAGTGTGCTTAAAAATGTAATCCAATACTTTTTCATTTATTAAAAATTTGGTGAAAAAATAACGTGTCCTGCCGTGTAAATTTGTATAGTTGGCTTTCTGAACACTTTTGCGTATCACAATTTTATTAGGACTTAAAGATTAGAAAAATCAATACGCCCGATTATGATATTACGCCGAATTTAAAATTTTGTTCAGGTGTAGTTTCCTGAAAATTTAATAGTATTAATCAAACAGAATATACGGTTTTAGCTTTTCAGCCACATTGTCACTTAAAACGCCTACCTTTTTAACATCTTCCATATTCCTAAAAGCACCATGATTAACCCTATATCGAATAATAACTTCTGCTTGCTTACGTATTAAGTAAGGATGCGCAAGGTCTTCGATAGTAGCTGTATTGATTTTAATTTTACGGTGTGGAGAAGATATTAGCCGAAGGAAAGGCGTAATAGAATGTAACGTGGAATCGGGTAAACCATAAACTTCTTTAAGTTGGTTGAGCGAGATAAAACCACCCAGTCGCTCTCTATGTTCAATAATTCGGAGCGCAAAAGTACGACCAATTCCTCGTAGCTGCACCAATTCTTCCACAGTCGCTCTATTGAGGTCAACAGGCACTTCCGCTGTGTTTCCTCCCTTTTTTAAAGCATCGTTGTTTGGTCTGCTCTCTAAATACCCCTTTGTAATGGTTTGGTTTTCAGCAATTTGAACGAATGAACTTATACGTAAAAAATCTATATCTGATAGATTATAGATTTTTTTCAAGTCATCTTTCGTCCGAAATCGCCCACTTTTTTCTCTGTACTTTAACAAAACTTTAACAGTTCTATTGTCTAAACCTAAGCTCAATAGTTCGGTTTCAGTCGCCGTATTGGGGTCAAAAGGTTTTAATTCGATGGTTCGTTGTGTCTCTTTTGAAGCATTATATTGATTATACTGAGGGGTATGAGCATAAGATTTTGATGAAAATGCACCCTCATTTTCTAACGAAATATAGTCCACCAATCGCTCGTAATCGGATTCTTTGACGCCGTATATTTTTTTAAAGTCTTCTTTCTTAAAAAAACGCCCACCCTTCTCTCTAAAATGAACAAAAGTCGTCGCCACTCTCGGTGACAAACCTAGGCGTATCAAATCTTCTTTCGTTGCGTTGTTCGGATTAAAGGGGAAAAGAACAGGCTCTTCGTTCTGATTACTAAATCCCCCCCCCTCAGTATCAGCGGCTTTTTGCCCGACAAAAGTGGCTATTTCAAACTCGAATGCAGAGAAATCTGCTATACTATTGGTGCGCTTGATCATTAAGGAGTAAATTTTAGGTAACAACAGAAGACTCAGCGACAAAACCGCTAAGACCATAACACCATTGCGCTCTCCACGCGAATAGTAAAAATAGGATGTCAAAAAATTTCTCATTGAGTACGTTTGGTTAAGTTTTTAATCACAATTAAATTTGGTCACAGTTCTTTAACCCATGCGCCTTTTTCTGATGTATCGTAATACGATATATTTAAAGCGCGGCATTCATTTTTCCAATTTTCAACACGCCAACGGGCATTAGAACCATCAAAAATGACTGAATCGAAACGGATGTGTTGTTGTAAATCAGCGATATTCAATCGGGCATTTTGATGTAATAAAACGGTATTTACATTCAAAATTAGGTTGTTTGTAGGCATATTGTCAAGTATAGCCATTTTATAGCCCTGAAATTGACTAATACCGAAATGGTATATAAAATTCGGGTATTTTTCGGATACGTTAAATTCACATGTTTCTAACTCATTGATTTTCAATTTCATGCGATGGTTTTCAACAGCGAATTTAATTTTGTTTGCAGTGTCAGATTTTGATGAATATTTTTTTGACAAAGCATAACATTTTTGTCCGTCAATGAAGTCAACGACGGTGTTTTTATAGATGTGATAAACAACAATCTCCCGTTGCTGCATCGTTTTGATATTTGAGAAGGCAAATATAAGGCTCAAAACAGTCACGATACTGAGGGGGTATAACAATACTTTTAGTTGCCGTGTTTTTAAGGCAACAGCGATACCGACGAGGACAATGTAAACGCCCAAAACGCCTATTGCGGATAGCCAAAAACCAGTCAAAATACTGAGGGGTAGCTTTTGGATAAAAAACACAATTTCGTTCATCGTCCAAACCAAACCAAATAATATTTTGCCAATAAAGACGCTCAAATAAGGCATTTTTGAAGTAAAAAACAAAACAATACCCGCATACAATGCGCCCGACGAAACAGGAACTGCTAACAAGCCCGATAACCAGAAATAGGTAGGAAATTGATGGAAATAATACAACGAAATGGGTGTTACAACCAATTGCGCAGATAGACCGACTGCGGTAGCTTCCCATGCCAAATTTGCTACTTTGTTCTTGAAAATCAATAATTTACGAATTTTAGGTTGAAAATATACGATACCCACAACAGCTAAATAAGATAGTTGAAAACCGACATCAAACAACCAAAATGGGTTCCACATTAACAAAGCAAAAGCCGATGCTGCCAAGACATTATAGATGCTCACTTGTCGTCCCCAACCTTTGCCCAACGCTAAGAAGGAGGACATGACAGCGGCACGCACGACACTTGCACCAGCTCCTGTCAACAAAGTAAAAATCCAAATCAACAGGATTGAAACAAGTGCTTTTGTCCAACGCCAACGGCGACTCCCTGATTTATAAAAGCTCATTAGCCACTCAAAAGCATTGAAAATCAATAAGATGTGCATACCCGAAACAGCTAAGATGTGCATAGAACCCGTTCCCACGTAAGCATCTTTGACCTCTTTGGTCACAGCATCGCGATAGCCCAATATCAAGGCAGAGCCAACGGCAAATTCGCGCTCGGTAGGCAAATGTGCCTTGAGAATTTCTATCAACTGTATTTGCCAGTGTGAGATGATTTGTATGATCGGATTTGCTCTGTTTTGGGCTAATATTTTTATCTTTTCATTTTGTATAAATGATTGATAATGAATATTTTGAAAATGTAAATAACGTTGAAAATCAAAAGCATCGGGATTTTTAGGCGACTCAACTGCGGCGATTTTTCCTGTGGTCAAAATCAAATCGCCGTACTGAGGGAGCTGTTCCATGATCGTATCTTTTTTCAGATACACAAGTACATTACCTGAAACATCATATATTGAATCGGCTGTATTACCCATTTTTTGCACGGCTACGGTTAGGCGAAAATTTGTCGCTTTTTCTACGCGGTCAGTGACGATGCCAACGATTATCTTTTCTTCATTGCCATCCAACAGTTTTTCAAAATGATTGGGCACATTCTTTTCAATATGATAAAAAACAGACTGATAACCCAACAAAAACAAAAAAATACTGAGGGGTATGCCGAACACCCAACGCCTTTGAAATGTCGTTTTTATTAAACTCAAAAAAACAATACAAAGCATTGATAATGAAAGAATTATATTGCCAAAAACAGGCGAATGGGGTTGCCAAAATTCAGCACCGACAATACCCAAAGCGAAAGGAATGAATAAACGAACAAAGGGCATTTCACGCCAGTTGATTATGTTTGTTTTCATAGTTAAGGTTTCTAATTTAGATCTTTTTAGCAAATGCGATGGTGGCAAAATTGATTTTTACACTTGGAGATGCTTCAAGTAGGGCATTGGCACAACTTTCTAAGGTCGCTCCAGAGGTCATGACATCATCAACTATAAGTATGTTTTTATTGCTTAATAGGGAGGGGGCGGTTACATGAAAAACATCTTCTGTATTTCTCATACGTTCAAGGCGCGACATTTTGGTTTGGGTTTCTGTCATCTTTATTTTTTGCAAAACGGTTGCCACTACAGGTGTGTGCATGGTTTCCGACAGTCCATCTGCGAAAACTTCTGCTTGGTTGAAACCGCGCAGGATGCGTTTTTTAGGGTGCATCGGGACGGGAATAATGTAGTCAATACCTTGAAAATGAGGCTGTTGTGTGAGTTTTTGACCCAGACAACGCCCTAATTCAAAAGCGACTTCTCGTTTATCGTCGTATTTGATTTGATGAATGAGGTGTTGGGTTTTGCTCTTTTTGGTAAAAAAGAACAATGCCGCCGCCGTTTCGATTGGTAAACGTCCATCAAAACGCTCTGTGAAAGAATTTTTTTTCGACAAATGAAAATCTGTCTCTGGCAGCGTCGCTTGACAGTCTAAACAGATAAAAGTTTCATCGAAAGTGATAGGTTGACTACAAGCCAGACAAAGGCTTGGAAAAAGGAGACCCATAAAGTCATCCCAAGTTTGCGCCCATTTTCGGAGTAGTAGGGTTTTCGTCATAGTATTTGGTTTTTATAAAAATCGTATTTGAATTTTGTAAATTATTGATTTGTAATCATTTACAAAAAAACAACGAATTTGTAACAATGTCAATACCCCTCAGTAAAAAATATTTAGATATTCAAATAAGTATCTTGAAATTAAATAACTTTTTCCAATAATGAACCCTTAACTTTGTGATGTGGAAATTCATTCACACCTGCCACAATTCGTTGCGGCAATTAAAAATTCAATAAAATGAGTAAAGACAAAGGGGTTAAAAACGTTAAAAAAGCACCTGCTGACAAAACGTCGGGCAAAAGCAAAGCTGTATCGGATTATAAATCTGAAAGCAAAAGCAAGCAGTCTTCGAATGATACTTTTGCGCCAAAATCTGATGCGAAATCAAACAAAAAGGCTTAAAATTTATAAAAAGACCCCTCAGTCTCTCTCTCTTCAAGCATATTTAAGTCTTGGAGGTTTTGATACTGAGGGGTCATAAATTTCGTTTATTTTCCTTTTTCAAGCAAAAAAAGTTATTTTTTTCTCATTTCCTGCATCAATTTAGCCCATGCCTGTTTCGTTGCTTCAAAATCATTGAAATGTTTGACGACATTTTTGCGGTAATAGGCTAACTCCTTGTGTATTTTTTCAAAATCTTTCGTCTCGAAATAAACACCCAATTTTGGTATCGTCCGATTCAATTTTTCTTCCATTTCTATCATGGTTTGATCAAATCTTTCGCGTTTGGTGATGTAGATCAGCAATGGTTTGTAGCGTACCCAACCGATGGTCGCATTAATAAAACGTTTAAGATTTACTGGCGAAATGCTGTCTATGGCATCTAAACTAGTAGGTAATGCACCATTCAAAATATTGTTATACATCGAAAAGCCATCGTGAAAAGTATAGCAAGGTACTTTCAGAACCTTTACATTTGAAAGTGCCGTACTCATAAATGTATCTTCTCCTCTTGCACCTGGTGGATTGTAAAAAGGAGGCAAGTTTTCGGTATTCGTCAAATTGAAACACAGGTTTGCACCTGAAATAAACTTCATACCTGAGTCTTCTTCAACTTCCGTAACAACCGATTTATTTATAATGTCCTCATCAGCATAAGTTACGCCTTTGTTGTAAATAATGACATTTTTAATCTTTTCCCAAGTAATAATGTCATTGCTAATGGCTTGAATGAATTGTTTGAAGTCTTTTTCTGTCAAAACATCATTAAAACGAATAAATGGAATCGGCGAAATATAGCCACAATGGTGGCCATGCGTTATGTCGGCATCTGCACTGTATTTCAAATGTGTACCAATCACACTCTGCCCCATCCAAACCAGTTTATGGGACCTGTTTTTCAATGTCGCTAAAGGATATTCGTCGTCATCAATAAAAATGAGCCTATCCATTTTGTTTTTTATGGCAAAATAGGTGACGACATTTCGTTTTTTACCATAGCCATCGCCAAATAGCCTTTGCGCTTCAGTATCATTGACGACACCTGATTTTTTCAAGGCTTGGATTTCGTTGTTAATTTTTTCGTCGCCATAAAAATTAATAGAATCTACCATTTTAGCTAATTCAGGTGGTATGTTTTTATAGTCGCTGGCTTGTGTGCCTTGATATTTTAAATCATAAGCCACAAAAATATGCAGCCGAATATTCTCGTCTTGAACCAGCCCATGTTCAAGCCAATTGTTGATGTATGACCATAGAACATTTTGAAAATGTTTTCGACCCGTCACAAAGCCAATTCCAATGTTTTGTTTCATTTTTTTTGCTTTAAAACCCCCTCCGTATTTTGACCTAAAAAGGTTTAAGAACCGAGTTATTTTGTTAAATTATTGGTATACTGGCTTAGGCGCATAGGACTGATAATCAATGGATTATGTGTCTATGCGCCTAAGTTGTTCAAATCAAATAATTGTGTACGCGTTTATCTAATAGAACCTTGAAGGTTTCAACTATCGTTTCGTGAGTTGATAAAGGTCTTTTCTTCTGTCTTTCAGATTTTTAACGCTGCCATGGCTATGCAGTTCTTTCAAAAGGTCTAAATCTAAATCTGAAATCAATATCATTTCAGAATTTGGCGTTGCCTCTGACTTAATACCGTTGGTTGGGAATGGGAAATCGCAAGGCGTGA
This sequence comes from Saprospiraceae bacterium, assembly GCA_043772905.1. Lineage (GTDB taxonomy): Bacteria > Bacteroidota > Bacteroidia > Chitinophagales > Saprospiraceae > JAAFJT01. The sequence continues at coordinate 26,041 of JAYVFS010000091.1, forward strand.
AAACCATGGATTGGGCATACTGAATGTCCATATTATGTACATTTGGCAAATTGCCAACACTGCCTGCAATGGCAACATAACACTCATTTTCGATGGCACGCGCTTGGGCGTAATAACGGACACGCGAGTAGCCATTTTGCGTATCGGTCAAAAACGGAACAAACAAAATATCCATTTCTTCATCAGCCAACAAACGACTCAACTCTGGAAATTCGACATCATAGCAGATTAATATGCCAATTTTGCCACAATCTGTTTCATAAGTCTTCAATATATTGCCGCCTTTCAAACCCCAAACTTTTTCTTCATCTGGTGTGACGTGCAGTTTTTCATATTTTTCAATTGTACCGTCTCTTTTACACAAATAACCCACATTGTGCAGCACATCGCCTACCAATTCTGGCATACTGCCTGTGATGATATTAATATTGTAAGAAATAGATAATTTTGAAAACTCTTGGACAATGTCCTCTGTGTAGCCCGCCATTTTTTAATGGCATCTGCTTCGCCGAGATGATTGTATTTTGCCATCAAAGGCGCATTGAAATATTCTGGAAAAAGGGCGAAATCACTTTTGTAACTACTGAGGGCATCAATAAAATATTCTGCTTGCTGCATCACTTCGCCCAAGTCTTTGTAAGGGCGCATTTGCCACTGAATCAAGCCGAGACGGACGACTCTTTTGTTCGTTTTGGCAATATTAGTCGGTTTTTCGTAGTAAATATTCTCCCATTTCAACAAAACAGCGTATTCCATTGACACCGCATCGCCTTCGAGATACCCTTTAATGGCTTTAATTGGATGGAAATCATTTGACATTTGAAAGTCCAGCACGGGGTCATGAATTTCTTTTGACCTTACTCTTTTGATGTATTCTTCAGGACTCAATTGGTCAGAATGTTTATGATAATTTGGAATCCGACCACCAAAAAGGATACTTTTTAAGTTCAATTTTTCGCATAATTCTTTACGGTATTCATACAAGCGTCTGCCCAGGCGCAAACCTCTAAATTCAGGTGTGATAAATACGTCAATACCATAAAGGGTATCGCCAGTGGGTGTATGTGTATTGAAAGTAAAATTACCCGTAATTTGCTTATAAGTATGTTGTGCTTCAAATTTCTGATAATCAACAATAATAGACAAAGCACAGCCTGCAATTTTGTTGTTTATTTTAATTGCTACTTGTCCTTCCGGGAATTTTTTTAATAGAGCCTCAATTTGCTGCTCTTTCCAATAAGAATTTGGCATGGAAGGGTACGAGGTAATCATGGCTTCTTTAAATTCGGGGTAATCTTCTTGCGTTAAATACGTTAATTCGATATTTTGAATATCCGGTTGCATACAATTGAGTTTATAAAAAGGAAAAAATAGCTATTGAAGTTTCTCTATAAAAAACTTCTTTATAACCACAAAAATAAGGCTAAAATTTGACAAAACAGTTATCTTAGTCCATTTATACCCGACAGGATAGGGTGGTCACAAAAAAAAATGTTATAAAGATGACAATACTATCAAGGTTATATCAAAAAAGATCTTCGAAAAGTAAGGTGTTACATGCTAAAAATGCCTGTTCACAGCCTTTTTCATAATACTCACACCTCATTTAGGGTATTTTTCAACATAACATAAAAAAATTGGTTAATTTTTTTTGGCAAATTCAATTATATGCTTTACTTTTACCCAATAATTAAATTCAATTATCCAGAAGGAGTTAAAAAGTATTTTAATTCATTATTGTTAGCTTTCTTCTGCGATATCAAGATAGTTTTTGTGTTTATTTGTTTGGGTTAGAAGCCCTTGCCCGCGCGGCAGGGGTTTTCTTTTTTAAGGACTATTGCTGTGTTGTTATAATATTAAATGGCCGTATGGTTTCTCTACATACAGCCATTTAATATTATAACAACACAGCAACTTGACAATACAACTCTCATATTTCCCAGTTTTGAAGCAATTTGATGTACGTCTCAATGCCTTGTTCAATCTCTTTCACATAAACAAATTCATCAGCCGTATGTGACCTTGCGGAATCCCCTACACCGATTTTTAAAGTGGGAAACGGCATCAATGCTTGGTCACTCAAAGTCGGTGAACCATAGTAGTTCAAGCCCAATTCAAGACCCCTCAGTATCAGTGGATGTTCTAGCTCAATATTTGATGAATTTAAACGAAATGAGCGCGGTACAAGCTCCGATTCGACCTCTTTTTGAATGATTGACAAAACTTCCTGATTCGAATAACATTCATTCGTCCGAATATCTATAACAAAACGACATTCATCTGGCACAACATTGTGCTGCGTTCCGGCTTGAATCTGTGTCACCGACATTTTCACAGCGCCCAACAAGTCCGATTTTTTTTCAAATTCAAAATTGCGAATGGTTTCGATATCCTTCAACGCCTTATATATAGCGTTCACACCTTCCTCGCGTGCCGCATGTCCTGCTTTTCCTTTTGCAATACCGTCCACAACCATCAAGCCTTTTTCAGCAATAGCCATTCCCATCAAAGTAGGCTCTCCGACGATGCCTACTGAGGGGGTCGGAAGATACGGCAAAACGGACTCAATACCGTTTTTTCCAGAAATTTCTTCTTCTGCCGAAGCCAACAAAATGAGGTTAAAAGGCAGTTTTTTATCATAAAAATGACAAAAAGAGGCAATTAGCGACACTAATGAAGCACCTGCGTCATTAGCACCTAAGCCATAGAGCCGCCCATTTTCGATATCAGCACCGAAAGGGTTGCGTGTCCAACCTTGTACAGGTTTTACGGTGTCGTGATGTGAATTCAAAAGCACCGTTGCCCCCCCCTCAGTAAAATGTTTGTTTTTAGCCCAAATATTATTGCCCTTGCGCTCGGTGGGTATATGTTCTTTATGTAAAAATGCCTCGATGATATTAGCCGTTCTGTCTTCTTCACGGCTAAATGAAGGCGTAGCGACGAGGTCTTGAAGGAGTGTGATGTATCTTTTTAACATTGCCCGTGTTATTGGTTATTCATGGATCTATGATTCGCTAAGCATTAAAGATTCAACCATTGTTGAATCTACGATTGTTGGTTTGTTTACACCATCGTATTGAACAATCATATTGTAGTCTCCAAGCTCTATATTACCTTGTTTTTCAAATAGTTGAAAATCAAAATGAATGGGAAAAACCATAAAACTGTATTTATGATGATTCAAATGCAGTGTATTTATGAGCTTAAACTTTTCTGTACGTGGCGTTTCTGCCACAAACAAAATCTGTGGTTTTACCTTGCTGTATGCGTAATAATCAATCACTATTAACTCTTGCAAAACAATGTCGTCGGCATATTCTTTTTTAACAAAATCATAAATAATCGTATAAACGTCTTTCAAAGCATATTTATGAAAATCCTTTTTTTCTACAAAAAAACTGCCTAAACCAATGAAAAAATCGAAAATACTGTACTTTTCAGTCACATAACGTAATGTATTCAGCGTTCTTTTTTTGTTCCAATAAATTTCAAGGGCGTTTTCTAAAATCTCAATTTGATGTAATTCAGCTCTTGACAAATAATTGCTTTCGATGATTTGATAAGGCGGATTTGGGTCATACACGAAGCCGTGTTGCTCTGCTTTGTAGCGTACAGGTGTGCCTTTCAAAAATTTCAAAAAACCGAGTTGTAATTCAGGAGGATAGAGTTTAAAAACCTCTTCAAAACTGTATTTGATGTCGTCCCAATAGTCCAAAGCCATGCCCACAATGAGGTCTAAATGCATCTCCACATAACCTTCTAATTGCTTGATAATACCCTTGGTTTTTTCAAAACTTTGCTTGCGACTGACCTCTAAATTCGCTTTTTGATTGACGGTTTGGATGCCAATTTCAAAGCGAAACAGACCCTTTGGCACACGTTCTTTGATGAATTTGATGATGTCAGCATGTAAAATATCCGCCGTTATTTCAAATTGGAAAACATTGTCTGGACGGTGATTTTCTAAAATAAAAGTGAATATATCTATCGTAAAATCCCTCTTTATGTTGAAAGTTCTATCCAAAAACTTAATAACCCGTCCGTTTTGCATCAAAAACAAAAGGATGGCTTTGATGTCTTTATTGGGCAAATACCGCACTTTGTTGTCCAAACTTGCCAAACAAAACTCACATTTGTAAGGGCAACCACGTGACGTTTCGATATAAGCCACTTTGTTGAATAAAGTCGCTTTATCTGCCTCTTGGTAAGGCATTACATCGCTGTAATTCTGTAAGTCAAAAGTGGCAGAACCTGCATGAAAAGAGATTTCTGTACCTTCTTTTCTGACCAAATTGGCGACGTTTTCAACATTAGGGTAAGACTCTAAAAACTCATGGAAAGGAATTTCACCTTCGCCCGTAATGATGAAATCAACGGCATCGTGAGTAATGACATCTTGCCAATCATAACTGACTTCGGGACCACCTAAAAGGATTTTTACAGAGGGGTTAAGAGCTTTAATTTTTTTAGCAACTTCTAAGGTTTGCGTAATATTCCAAATATAACAACTGAACGCCACGACCTCGAAATCCTTACAAAAGTCAGTTACGTCGTCCTGCGGTTCGTTAATCGTAAACTCCTTCCATTCAATGCCCTCACGGTCTTTGTTCAGTTCGTATAAAAGCCTGATAGCCAAGTTAATATGGATATATTTGGCATTCAGTGTTGTTAATAATACACGCATTTTTTATATCTGTTAAGTTTTTTTGCCACTTGTCCACAATAGGGCAATGCCTAAAACGAGCATTGCTGCGCCCGCAAACAGGTTCAAATCAAGCCCAAAGGTCTTACTTGTTGTTGAAATAAAAGGCATAAAGACAAGTAAAACACCGACAATGGTGAAAAATAGTCCTATGACGAAACGAAGGTCGTTGAGTTTTTCCATTTTTTTAGATTTTTGTTAGTGATGTTTGTAAGAGTACCCCTCAGTATTTTAGTGAAAATGCCTTGTCCGACAACTCGAAGAAGGCATTTTCAAGGGAAATTTTTTAAAATTGAATTTATTTCTTCTTTATTTCTTTTTGAAATTCAGAAATGGCAAGCTCAACTTGTTCAATAGCCAAATTGAGAACATTAGAAATCATAGGTATTTCCATACCTGATTCCCAAAGGTTTATTATGTAAACTTGGCGTTCGCTTTCAAATACAGCACGTTCTTTTTCTCTTCCTTTCAAATAAAGGCTATCCGTTTCAATATCATAATGTATAGGCATGTCTTCAGCAATTTTAATTGTTAAACTTTCTATTTTTCTTAGTCGGGACAACATCACCAACTGATTAATATACAGTTTCAAAACGCGGCTATTTTTGACTAATCTCTTTAGGTTTTCAATGATTTTACGCAAAACCGTTTCCGCTTCTTGTGGTTCATAATCAGACAAAATGGCTGTAATGACCACTTCTGGTATTTGAGATGACAGCAATTCATTTGTATTCAAAGAATGAACGTCTATTAAATCAAAACCCGAATAAACCTCTTCGGGTTTTAATTGAGTCGGCATTGTCGGCTTTTTTTCACCGAGATACACAACAATATGACGAATCGGTAACTTGTAACGTTTCAAAGACATACCGTGATATTCACCAACTCGATAAACCATAATGTGGTTGTCGCCACTTTCAAATTCTAAATGCAAGATAAAGATTTCTCCTGTATCGGTCTCAATTTTGTAGAAAAAATCCATTTCCAACTCTATTGTTGTTTGCATTTTTTCTTTCAAAGGTATTGCTTTCACTATTTTAACACCGAGACGTTTTTCAACTAAGGGTCTGAAAATCGTTTCAATATTTTCTCTTAAAATTTTGTCAAACGCATTGCCCTCTTTTTTAGGTGGTTTTTGTGCGTCTTTCGGTTTGGGTGTTTGTTTTTTAGCCATCGAAATGAGTTTTGTTTTCTAATCCCTTATGTTTGCCAATACAAAAATAAGTGTTTTGAGGTTTAATGTCAACTTTTACCCCCCTCAGTAAATTAAGCAAAAATCAAGTTTAAAATCAGACAAGCCGCTGTTACCATAATGGCTAATGGAACAGGACGTAAGTACCACTCCTTCTTTTCATCTGAAGCAAAAGTGGTTTCGCTGTATGTTAAGCCTTGAAGTTGACCATCAGGCGTTGGTTTTGTCAACAAACTCACAACAATCGTTATGGCAATATTGGCAAAAAATGCCATCCATGCAATATTAAACGCATGACTTAAACCACTGCCATATTCGTGCATAGGCATAATCCATCCACCTTTGCCTTCTGCAACCGTCAAGCCATGCACCAAAGCAGCCGTCAAAGTGCCACCGAGTAAACCTGCAAATGCACCATGTCCTGTCGCACGTTTCCAGAACATACCCATAAAAAAGGTAGCGAAAATAGGTCCATTGAAAAAACTGAAAACGACTTGCAAAAAGTCATTGATATTATTAAAACTCTGCGCCAAGTACGCCACACCAATAGATACCACAATGCCAACCACTGTTGTCACTTTACCAACGTATAAATAATGTTTATCAGAAGCGTTTTTATTGACATACGCTTGGTAGATGTCAAACGTCCAAATCGCATTGAAAGCCGTGACATTTCCCGCCATCCCCGACATAAAAGAAGCCAAAAGTGCCGTCAAACCCACGCCTAACAAGCCTTCTGGATAATAATGTGCAATGAGCGAAGGTAAAGCCATATTGTAATCGGGACCGCCATCAGCACCCACAGGCAGTGCGTAATTTTGCGTGAAATAAGGTAACGTAACCGCTATCAAACCAGGGAAAATGACGATAAAAGGCATAAACATCTTAGGAATAGCTGCCAAAATGGGCGTTTTCATACTGTCCGACATATTCCTCGAAATCATCGCACGTTGTACGACCAAAAAGTCTGTACACCAATAGCCAAAAGACATAGCCAAGCCCAAGCCCATGACGAGACCGAATGAGTCAACACCCATCGGGTTGTCTGCTGCATTGCCCATATATTTCCAAGAAGAAGTCATTTGAGGCGATAATTTTGCGACAATACCATCCCAACCACCGACTTCGTGTAGACCGACAAAAACGACGGGCGCGATGCCAAAAACGATGAGAAAAAACTGTAAAACCTCATTGTAAACCGCACTCGTCAAGCCACCCATAAAAATATAAACCATGACGATACCTGCCGACAACAATACAGATACGTCGAAACTCCAACCTAAAATGGCTTCCAACAGCCGTGCTAATGCATACATAGATATGCCCGACGAAAAGACGGTCATGATGCCAAAACTCACGGCATTGACAGCGCGTGTTTTTTCATCAAAACGCAATTTTAGATATTCGGGAACGGTGCGCGCTTTGCTGCCGTAATAGAACGGCATCATCATAACACCCATAAAAACCATGGCGGGAATCGCGCCAACCCAATAGAAATGGCTCGTCATAATGCCATATTTTGCTCCCGAAGCCGCCATGCCGATGACTTCTTGCGCCCCGAGATTGGCAGAAATGAACGCCAAACTCGTTATCCAAAGCGGAATGGAATGACCACTCATGAGGTAGTCATTACTCGATTTTATTTGTCTTTTGACGAGCCAACCCACGCCAATGACGAATAAAAGATAGAGTGCGATGATGCTGTAATCAGCGAAATGAAGGTCGAAGTGTAGCATGTTGTAGAAATTATGGTTCGTTTTGTTTTAAAATTATTGTTATAAATTGGAGACTCGTTTTACAAAATGATACGCACAATACTATTTTTACTGAGGGGGGGCATGAGAAACGGGGCTAACTTAATGGTTTTTTAAAAAGGCAAGTCATGATATACTTTGTCAATAACTAATTGAAAATCAATAGATTTAAGAGACAGTCCGCCTGATTCAACGACTTTGCCAACGACCCAAAGACCTGCATTGTTTTTGTAAAAATGTTCAATCCGACGACGGTATTGAGAGACTAAAATATATTCTTGCAAACTCTCTATTTGTCTATACGATTGAAATTTGTCCCCTCTGTCAAAAGACTCCGTATCATCAGAAAGCACTTCGACGATAATTGTTGGGTTGACTAAAACATCTTTTTTGATGTCATGGTAAACACGTTCAGCCATTGTGAAGACATTGTCAGGATAGAAATAGTTTTTATACGTTAAAAAACTAACAACTTTCATATCACTTTGTGCAATATGCGCTTTTAGGTCAGACTGCCAGATAAACCATTGAAAAAGTGCAGTAATATGTGCTGAAATATCGTTGTGAGATGTCGTTGCGCCGGACATAAATCGAAGTGTTTGGTTAAAAAGTTCGTATTTGCCATGAAACTCACGGATGCCACGACGTTCCATTTCAAGGTAGGCTTCTGGTGTCATAAATTGACCGTCTAAAGCATCGGGTATAGCTGGAGTAGTTGCCGTTATTGTCATGAATGAAAAATTTTTAAATCCCAAAAAAAGCGATTGTCTAAGAATACTAACAAATTTATAATTAAATACCGAAAAAGGCAAAATTACTGAGGGGTATATTGAATGAAACGATTTTACTCACTCCAAGAATTTTGTCCTTTATATGGCATTTCGCCATCATATCCGCCTGGAATCGGGTCATAAACCAACAATTCTTTGTTGATTTTTTCAGACGTGAAGTAAGCCATCAATGTCAACCCTTTCAATCGGCGATAAAAAGTAATCGGATCTGGTTTTTCGACCAAAGTGATGCCCCACATCGTCGGTGGAAACTTAGCGGCTTCCTTGTCCATTTTCAACAATAAAGCCTCTCGTTGTTCTTTTGAGCATTCGTCGAAATACTTGCCGTTGGTTTTCTTACACGTTTCTTCCAATTTGTCAAGCCCTGCCACAAAGTCTTTTTGTTCGGCTTCTGACAGCATTTTTTTCAAGACTTTATCTAAAAACTGTGGCACACCGATGTCTTTTGCGCCCGGTGTGGTGGTACGTGGCAATATGGTTTCAGCCATTTCTGCCAACGTATTTGCTTGATTGCTTGTCAAAAACTCTGGTTTCCAGTCCAAAGTGACGTTTCTTGTTTCGTTTTTACAAGAAATAAAAGTTTCTGTTAAAGCCCCTGCGGTTATGGCATAGCCGAACAAAAGAGCCGTATTTTTTATAGCTGTTCTACGTTTCATGTCTTTTTAGTTATGAATGTTTTTTGTCATTCTGAACGAAGTGAAAGAATCTGTATTTGATAACATTTAGATTCTTTCACTTCGTTCAGAATGACAAAAAAAACATAGTGACTCATTGATTATCAATTAATTAAAGTTCTTTTTTATTTAACGCTTTAACGGCGAAATCAACTGCCCGCGCCGTCAAAGCCATATACGTTATCGAAGGATTGACGCACGAGGATGATGTCATACACGCCCCGTCAGTAACGAAGACATTTGGCACAGCATGAATCTGATTATTGCCATTCAAAACCGACATTTTAGGGTCACGACCCATACGCGCTGTACCCATTTCATGCACACCATTGCCGAAGCCGCCCGCATTGTCAAATTTGAAAACGTCTTTAAAACCTGCATTTTCAAGCATTTCTGCTGCATCATTTTTGATTTGTTCGCGCATTTTCATCTCATTGTCTTTCAATTCGGCACTGAAAACCAATTGTGGCATCCCAAAAGCGTCTTTTTTATCTTTGTCCAAACGTACGCTGTTGTCATGGCTTGGCAAAATTTCACCAAAGCCCATCAACTGCATGTCCCAACTGCCTGGTTTGAGAAGCCCATCTTTGAATGCTGCACCGACCCCCTCAGTATTATTGCTTCCTCGACCCCAATTCTGACGTTCTGCAAAGCCTTGATAACCAAAACCACGTAGGAAATTAGAATTTTTGGACTGCGCATCAATATTCACATAACGTGGAATGTAAATACCCGTTGGACGACGACCTTTGTAGTATTTGTCTTCCATACCATCAAATGAAGCCGTTGCGCCAATGTGATAATGGTGATCCATAATATTATGCCCCAATTCGCCACTGTCGTTGCCCATGCCATTTTGGAACCGATTGGAAGTAGAATTCAACAAAATTTGGGTAGATGCCAACGTAGAAGCACAACAGAAAATGACTTTTGCATAAAACTCAACCATTTGCTTCGTTTCGCTGTCAATGACGCGGACACCCGTTGCACGATTCGTTTTTTCATCTAAAATGATGGAATGAACAATCGAATTAGGACGAATAGAAAAGTTTTTGGTTCTATTTGCCGCTGGCAAAGTGGCTGAATTGCTGCTAAAATAAGCGCCATAAGGACAACCACGTGAGCAACGATTGCGATATTGACACTGACCACGACCCAATTCCAAATGCCACGGCTGTGGTTCAGTTAAATGCGCCACACGACCAATCGTTACGGGGCGACCTTTGAATTTTGAAGCAACCTCTTTTTTGAAGTGTTTTTCTAAGCAATTCATTTCCATCGGTGGTAGGAAATAGCCGTCTGGCAAATGCGGCAGTCCCAATTTTTCGCCACTGACCCCGACAAATTTTTCGACATACGTGTACCACGATTCAAGGTCTTTGTAGCGAATAGGCCAGTCAACGGCGATACCTTCTTTGGCATTGGCTTCAAAATCTAAATCGCTCCAACGATAGACTTGTTTACCCCACGTTATGGATCGACCGCCGACATGATTGCCCCGAATCCAATCAAACCGCTTTTCTTCAACATAAGGGTTTTCGAGGTCGTCGGTAAAAAAATGCTTAGTTGAATCGCCCACAAAACCACTACGGATTTGAATATGATACTTTTTTATGTCTTCTGGACTCAAACCGCCTCGCAAATCCATTTCCCACGGTTCGGTCATCATTGTTGGATAGTCTTCGACGTGGTTGACCATGCGCCCTTTTTCAAGTACGAGGGTGTTAAGTCCTTTCTCACACAACTCTTTCGCTGCCCAACCACCACTCATACCAGACCCAATGACAATCGCATCATAAGTACTGCTTTTGTTTAATGTTGTATTTAAATTCGCCATAATAAAATTTTGTTTTAAGTGCCAAATGTAATTAATAATTTTACTTTTTTGTATTTGCACCCCCTCAGTATTTTGATAATTTTACAAATAGAGACCCCTTATGGGCATAAAAAAAGACGGTGTGAAAGTTCATCACACCGTCTTCCAGAAAGAGCTGTTTAGCATCAAATTACACAACTATCTCTTGACACAACTCCATCAAAACCCCATTTGTCCCTTTTGGATGCAGGAAACAAACAAGTTTATTGTCTGCCCCCCGTTTAGGCTCTGCATTCAATAATGTGAACCCTTCCGCTTGCAGCCGCGCCATTTCAGCCCGAATATCCGTGACATCAAAGGCAATATGGTGAATACCTTCGCCTTTTTTATCAATAAATTTGGCAATCGGACTGTCAGGATTTGTCGCTTCTAGCAATTCTATTTTAGAATCCCCAACCTTAAAGAACGATGTCATTACCCCCTCCGTAAGGACGGCTTCCATCTTGTAATGACCAATGCCCAATAGTTTTTTGAACAATTCATTACTCGTTTCAATGCTTTTGACGGCAATACCAATGTGTTCTATTTTATTTGTCATTCGTTGAATCGTTATTCGTTGAATCGTTATTCGTAATCTCTAACTGGATAACGAATCAACGAATTAAAGTCTGCTTTTATAAGTACGAAAAACCACTGTTGCCATCGAATCCAAAGCCCATACTGAGGGGTAGAGAGACGGGTCGCATCGAGCCGCACCTGATACATCAAAGCGGGACGTATCGCCTGTACTAAATACCACCTCGATATTGAAACTGTTCATCCCCACACAAGGTTGTTTGCCTGGGTTTACATCCAAACCATCTTCGGCAAGTTCGGCAATTTTGTCAATTTCATCACGCACGGCTTCGCGATTCTCTGCATTAATGAGCATATTGCTTTGGTTTTCACTGACATAAGTGCCTGTTTGTTCTGTATAAGCGAACAAAATATTGTCAGAATTTTTAAATGTCATAACAAAACGACGAATGGTCGGCACAGGAACGACCGCACCATTGTCAACTAAAATGACCTCTCTGACTTGTTTTGAAGTGCTTTTTTCACTGAACGAACTGCTATTTTCGCTTTCATTAGACTTACTGTTCATGTCAAAACAGGCGGATACTGTAAATAGCATTAAGATAAAAACCGTGTTTTGGCGAAATTTTGGATTAAAAGGTAGTGATTTCATATTCGTTTTTAGTTTTGGATTAAAAATATAGATTCGTTTTCAAGATGATTGGTGTCTGTAAATTGTAAATATTTATGTTAACAACATCAAAAATACTACTTTTTAAACAATTGATTTGAATTTAATAGTGTTTTGCAAAATATTGACAGTCAATATTTTACAAAAAACTAAGATGATTTGTTGTTAATCGGTGCTTTTTTATTCATTCTTTTCTGCCAAACTTTATTAACCTTCCAACCCAACCAAGCCGTTCCTGCACCTAAGGCTGCACCGGCCAAAACATCTGTCGGATAATGCACACCCAAATACATCCGCGAATAGCCGGTCAAACCTGCCCAAGCAAAAGATGGCACTATAACGTACCATTTTGGATAATTTAAACTCAAAGAAGTCGCTAACCCAAAAGCCGCTGATGTATGTCCACTCGGAAACGAAGGCGACCCCTCAGTATCTAACGCATTAATATCAGGATAAGTGATGTATGGACGCGGACGTTTGATGATGTATTTCAAGGCATAAGTCTCCACAATCGTAGCGGCAACTGATGCACCTATGACAAGCGATTTGTTTTGTAAATCCTTGTCGTGCTCTATCAAACCAATACCTAACATGAGTATAGGAGTACCAACGCTTATATAGCCCGCTGTATTTGAAATAAAATGGTTAAAACCATCATCGGCAGGGCTGCGGCGTTTTGAAATATTTTTAAGTATTTGATAGTCAGTGTTTTGTCCTTGCGTTTCTACAGTAGAAATGGAGAAAAGAAACAAAATTATTAACGTTAAGAAGTGGGTGTTAAGCGGTTTTTTCATCATCAAGTGTTAAAGTTTTGAGCAAGTACGAAAAAAAACGTAGTAAAATTTGGAACTACGACAATTGTCGTACTATATTTGTCGTAGTTAGAAATCAGATACAAAGTAACGCAGACACAATGTCTTTTTATTAAAAAAATAAAATTTTGATTTTATGGCAAATCAATTTGTAAAACCCACAGAGGCAGAACTCGAAGTACTGCACATTTTATGGGCAAACAGTGCGCAATCTGTTCGGTTCGTCAACGACAAACTGAACGAACACCGAGACCCCTCAGTAGGGTACACCACGACCCTGAAAACGATGCAAGTGATGAACGATAAAGGCTTGCTCGTCCGCGATGATTCGGCACGTTCACATATATATAGTGCAGCGATTCCTCAAACTGAAACGCAACGCAATTTGGTCAATCATTTTGTCGAATCCGCTTTCAAAGGGTCTGCGATGCAACTTGTCATGGAGGCTTTGGGCAATCACAATGCGTCAAATGACGAATTGGCAGAAATCAAGGCATTGATTGAGCAAATGGAAAAAAAATAATCTATAATTCATAAATCTTTAAAAATGAATTGGTTACAAAATATTTTATCGCCTAATTGGACGTACGCGCTGGGTTGGACAGTCGTTCACTCGCTTTGGCAAGGCTTGCTTATTGCTTCCGTCATGGCTTTTTTGATGATGGGATTGCAACGCAAATCGGCTGCTTTGCGCTATCGCGTGGCTTTTGGCGCGCTGTTCACGATGTTCCTTTCAGCCATCGGTACGTTTGTTTTTTTACTTGAAAAAGCGACTTATACCGAACCTGACAACTTCTATGAGGCGTTGATACTGAGGGGTCTCATTTTTGAGGCATCTGTTGACAATCAACCACTTATGCAGCGTTTAAGTTTATTTTTCAACGAAAACCTGTACCTCATTGTTACGATTTGGCTCATGGGTGTTACCTTTTTTACACTCCGCTTAATGGGCGGATTGATGTATGTGCAACAATTGCGTACAAAACAATTGGTTTCACTGTCTGCCGAATGGCAAAGCCGTATGAATTTTTTCAAAAACAAGCTCGGTGTGCGTTATGCGGTTTCGCTTGCAGAATCGGCTTTGGTGAGCGTACCGATGGTCGTTGGCTGGCTTAAACCATTGATTCTCATGCCCATAGGTACGGTCAATAGTATGTCAACGGCACAAGTTGAAGCCATTTTAGCACATGAATTAGCACATATCGCTCATCGTGATTATTTACTAAATATTGCACAATCCGTCATCGAAATTCTGTTTTATTATCACCCTGCCGCTTGGTGGATTTCGGCAAATATCCGAGCCGAACGTGAAAATCGTTGCGACGATGTAGCCGTTTTGCTCTGTGGAAACTCCCTCACTTATGCCAAAGCCTTGCTGTCGTTGCAAGAAATGCAACTGCACAATGTCCGAACCTACGGACTTGCATTGACTCTCGCAGGTAAAAACAAGCATTTTTTATTGAAAAGAATTAAACGTATTTTAAATCAGCCACAAAATCGCTCAAACATCATGGAAAAGCTCATTGCAACTGCTTTACTTTTAGCTGTCGTTACAGCCCTGTCTTTTGGTAATAACAAGACGATTTTAAAGATTCAATCAGAAAAAACACCCCCCTCAGTATCTTCGCTGTTTTCAACTGATACTTTGCCGCCCAAAGGCAAATTGACGATTATCAAGGAAGAGAACGACAAAAAGGTAGAAATGAAAGTTGAAGACGGCAACATCACACAACTCAAAATTGATGGAAAAGACATACCAAAAGAAGATTTTGACAAGTATGAAGACGTTACGGACGGTTTATTGTACGGTATGCCAACTCCGCCAGTACCGCCAACGCCACCCACTGCACCGATGCCACCGACTCCTTTTGGTGCGTCTATGCCGCCGACTGCACCTACGCCGCCAACACCGCCTGCTTTTCCAAGAACGACCTTGAAAAAAGAAAAGGACAGCGAAGGCAACACCATTTTGAAGATGAAAAAAGGCGATGGTTCGTATTCTGAAATTAAAATAACACCTGACAAAGAAGTATTTATTGATGGTAAAAAAATGGAAGAAGGAAAGGACATGAAGCTTGATTTGGGTGATAATTCTTTTTATCATTTCAATTTTGACAAAGATTGGGGAAAAAGTTTTGAAGGTTTTGAGAAATTTAATTTTGACAATCATTTCGATTTCGTGATGCCAAAAATAAAAATTAAAGGCTTAGAAGGGGATTTGTTCCGCCGACCACGCAGCTTTTATTTTATGGATGGCGACAGTGTGAAAATGGGCGAATGGAATGACACTACAGGCGTTTATAAGTTAAAAAATAAAATGAAGTATGATTTTAAATGGTCTAATGAAGACGCTCAACGTATGAAAGAAGAGGCTAAACGTATGGCAGAAGAAGGGCGACGTGCGGCAGAACGTTATCGTCAAGATGCTCAAAAACTACAACGTGATGCCCAACGTTTGTCACGCGAACAACAACAATTGATGCGTGAAAAAGCCAAAGAATACCAATATCAATATGGCAATGGTCAATGGCAAGAAAGGAAAATGGAACTGAGTAGTTTGAGAAAATCCTTTGAAAATGAATTGGAAAAAGATGGTTTTCTGAAAAATGGCAATAAAAAATATGAGTTTGAATTAAATGATAAATCATTGAAAATCAATGGTAAAGAACAGTCAAAGGCGATGCACGAGAAGTATATGAAGCTGTATCAAGAGCAATCTGGCTCGCGTGCAAAAGGTAATTTTAATATCCGTTTTAATGAGGATTGATATTTTTTTGAAAAAAAGTAAGCCGATACTGAGGGGTCTCTGTATCGGCTTGTTTTTATGAAGGAGAGAATTTTTGCTACGATAAAGTTTCGTTTAAAAGAAACTTTATCGTAGCTTTGTTGTAAACATGCAAAATATATGGACAACTTATTTGATATCGTATTTTTAGACGAGGCGTTTGAATTTTTACGCAGCCTTGATAAAAAGCATTATGAGAAAATTCTTTATAATATTCGTAAAGCGCAGAAAGAACGTGACCCTGAATTGTTTAAGAAATTGAATGATGAAATCTGGGAATTTAGGACGCCTTATCAAGGTTTACAATATCGTTTATTGGAATTTTGGGACAAGACAGATGCTAAAAATACATTAGTTATTTCGACACATGGTTTTATAAAAAAGCGCAGCAAAGTGCCTGAAAATGAAATTTACAAAGCCCAACAATTGAGAGCAAATTATTTTGAGGAAAAACAAAAACTTAAAAAGAATAAAAAATGAAAATATACACATTAGACGCAGTTCAAGATGAACTTATTGGGAAAGTTGGAACGCCCAACAGAGATAAGTTTGAATATGAATTAAAAATGGATTTAATAGGTAAAGCCATTAAACAAACACGCAAAGAACGAAATTTGACACAAGAAGAATTGGGTAAACTTATTGGAGTTCAAAAGTCTCAAATTTCAAGGCTTGAAAGTAACGCAAGTAATGCAACCGTTGATACTTTAATGCGCGTTTTTACGGCTTTGCAAGCGAAAGTGAAATTTCAAGTAGAATTATCAAGCTTAAATATCAGTATTGGACAATAAATAAGGGTAGTTACTTATCCTGACAAAGTAATTTCGGATTAAATTTTCAAAAACAAACCGATACAGAGACCTTTCAGTATCGGCTTGTTTTTTTTATTTTTAACCCTCTTTTCTATAAATCCGTGCTTCACCCGCTTGCATTTTTTCTAAATTTATATTAGAATTCTTAATGCTCAAAGTATTATCAAATGGCGTACCCCAATCTAATGTTGTAAATTCCAAAATCAAGTTCAAACCACTTTTATACTGAGGGGTAGGTATAGTGATTTGTGTCGCATCATTTTCGGTATCTAAATTGACAACAAATACCCAATTCCCTGCTGACCAAACGATAATTTTGTTTGAATTATCAGAAGAAGGTAATTGTAACCATGTTACTTTCTCGTTTTTTATCAAAGGTAAAAGCCATTCTGAAACAGAACGCATTCTGTCGAGACGACTAAAAAGTGGCCGGTTTTTGCCCCAAACATAGTCGCCTGATGTCGCATTTTTGCCTTCATCAAGATGAAAAACGTAGAGTTTTGTGTAATACTCATTAGGTGCAGGAGTCGGATGCGGGTCGCGTAATTCAAAGCCTAAACCCATATAACTTGGCATTTCTGTAAGAAACAAAGTGATGAAAAAACGGGCTTCGTTGCCACGTAGATAGAATTCATCGAAACGCGGGTCGTCTTTGTCACCTGTCATTATCGTAAAATTGGGCGCAACCGTTCGGTTGTGCAAAATGTCCAAATAACGATTAAATTCATTCATAAATCGTTCAGAGCCAACAACCATACCTTGTAAATCGCCTAATGTCGTATCTGAATCGGACAATTCAAGATGTGCGATTTCATCGCCAAAAGCCATAACATCAGGCGGCGCAAGGAACGTCTCCGCAAATGAACCAAAATGAGGTATTTGTTTTGCAACCGTTTTTTTGATAAAACCTAAAATATCGTAATATTCATCGGCTTCGGTCGGCACGCCTTCGGGTCGCATTTGTACATGTGCCATATCGCCACGCATGAAATCCATATTGTATTCAATAGCAATGTCTGCATAATGTTGCGCTACATAAGCCCATGTTTCGGTACGTGGTTTTGAAAAATCTATCGCCCAATCCTTATTATCATCGAGGTTTTCGTACAACTTAAAACGGGTTAAAGGACCAAAAACACGGCTAAACGCTTGGGGTTTTGTGATGCGATAATCTTTCCACGCGCGCCCTTTGTCGTCAATCGTTGCGACCCCCTCAGTATCAACGGCTAAACCGCGATAGGGCGGTCCCATGGTAGCAGGTACTGTTTCAAAATGATGTTCGTATAAAAACTGAATCAAAGCTTGACGGCGTTCCAAACGCTCACCATATTCATTGGGTTTGCCAAACATTATTTCAAGACGTTCACTTTCAGGCATTTTATAAAAAAAATCGTCTTTTGAAGGCAGTTTTTCTGTTGAGGTACGAAATCCCGATTCTTTCGGGAAGGGGTCTTCTTTTTCCAAAAAATCAAGAATCAAATCCTGTACGACTTCATGGAGGTTGTTCTCATGCCTAATTATTTCATTATCAATGCGTTGCAACCATTCAAAATGTTGTGGATTCGCCAAAACGGGTTCTGAATAGCGGTCGGTATGTGGAATAACGTCCATGCCTACCGTAAAACCTAAACCATGAAGTAGGTTAACAACAACTTTTAACTGTTTTTCAACGGTATCTAAATGCGGCAAAATACGGTGCATTTCGCTGCTGAAAAACTTAGGATTGATTTCCCAACTCGAAATACCATACAGACTCGCAACGACACCCGGTTCCCAAATGGGTAACAAATGAATGCAGTTTTGCGCCTTTGGCAGTGTCAAAGCGTATTTCACAACGTGCCAAAAAGAGCCAATTGTGCGGACATTGATGCCGACTATATTCGTTTTTTTGAGCCAACTGCTGTGTTGCGTGCTTGGGTTTTCGGGAATTATAATTGGGGTTTTGACTGTATTTTCAGAATTTATAGCTTCAAAATACGTCTCGCCCAATTTTTTTTCTAATAAAA
>JAYVFS010000092.1:0-44622 GCA_043772905.1 Saprospiraceae bacterium
CTGCAATACCTAATATTTTAGACCCAAATGTGGCTCATTTTGTAGCCAATTTAGGCGGGGTCAATTGGGATAATTTGACTTATATTGTCAATAAAGCAGTTTGAGTTTCAAACACTTATATTTATACATTGATTTTATTTTAATGCCTGTGCTTTGGCTAAGGTGTTGTTACAGAAATACAGAAATCTGTAAAAAAGTTTTTCTGCAAAATCGTATTTCTGTCTTTGATGTTTTCTGTATTTCTGTATTTTTGCGATTCAATTAAAATAATAACGCTTATGGTTTTATCAGTAGTCAATTTAAAAGGTGGTGTCGGGAAGTCCACTGTGAGTCAAAATTTGGCGGTTAGTTTTACATTGGCAGAAGTCAAAACTTGCATTGTAGATACCGATTTTGAACAACAAACGTCTATGAAATGGGTGGAACAACGCGGTGATAGGCAGCCACGGATTCCTGTTTTTACGATCAGCGAGAAGGCTTTATCGAGCAATTTGGCAGAGTTGCGAGAAACGTACCAACTCATTATCGTTGACGGTACTCCCGCCCTGTCAACTTTGGCAAGTCGTATTTTGTTGGAAAGCGATTTGGTTTTGGTACCCATTACGCCCACAGGCTTCGATTTGTGGAGTTTTGAGAAGTTTTTGGAACGTTACGAAGATATCAACTCACGTCGAGAAAGCAAACTACCTGCCTGTCTTGTCTTGAATCGCGTTAGGAAAACAAGTTTTCACAAAGGCGCAGAGGAAGCGATGCGAGAGTTCGATATTCCGGTGCTCAATAGCCGTATTGCAGACCGTATGGCGTATCAAGAAGCAGGATTGCAAGGCTTAGGCGTGATGGAATACAAAGACAAAAAAGCAATTGAAGAGATTGATAATTTGACCAATGAGGTGTTTGAAATTATGAAAACGCTTTAAAAACCCCTTCTGTATTTCTGTGTTTCTGTAAATCATCATTTACAGTTTTAAATAATTTACTAAAAATCAATGAGTTATGAGTGATAAAAAAGACTTCTTCTCGAAATCCTTGAACCAAACAAAGAAAACGATACTCCCCTCAGTATCAGAAGTTCCTGACCCACAAACTGTGGTCAATACGGTCGTTAAAGAAATACAAGACGGTGGCATACAACGTTTGACCTTAGATATTCCGCTTGAATTACATCGCCGCATCAAAATTCGAGCAGCAGAACGGGGCATGAGTATCAAGGATTTTGCTATCAGTTTGTTTGAAAAAGACTTGCTGCCTTAATTCTGTATTTCTGTAAATAATGTTTTACAGAAATACAGAAATATTTAACCCGAAACGCCCCCTCAGTATTTAACCCATTTCCAAGAACATCAGACTTTACATAAACTTAACATTGGCTTCATTTAGAGTTTACATTGAGAATAGACCTTTGCGCTAAATTTTAAAACTAATTTTTACGCAATGAAAAAATTCTTTATTCTCTCTACTCTTATTTGTTTGTTTTTCAGTACAGCCCTGATGGCACAAACACAAATCTCTGGAAAAATTATTGACAAATCTAATGGCGAAACCCTTCCCGATGCCGTTGTTCAGATAGAAGGAACGACAACAGCTGTTTTGACTGATATTGAAGGTAAATTCAACATGTCGGTCGCTCCAGGAACTTACACCCTTGTTATCAGCTTTATTTCTTATGAAAAAGGTAAAGTGCAAGTCGTGGCAAAAGCAAACCAAGTAAATTATGTCGAATTTGCGATGGCAGAAGCAAAAGACTTGCAATTGCAAGAAGTTGTTATCGTCGCAACGGCTGAACGTTCAAATGCTGTGGCGATGATGATTGAGCGTAAGAAAGCAACACAAGTGTCAGACGGTATTTCGGCTGCCGATATTCGCAGAACGCCAGACCGCACAACTTCGGACGTATTGAAACGCATCACAGGTGCTTCGATTCAAGAAGGAAAGTTTGCGATTATTCGTGGTATGAACGACCGTTATAACGCAGGTTATTTGGATGGTGCGTTGTTGCCTTCGACCGAAGCTGACCGTAAAGCCTTTGCTTTCGACGTTGTTCCTGCCAATTTGATTGACAATATGGTGATTATCAAAGCGGGTTCACCTGATTTGGTTGGTGACTTCGGTGGTGGTATCATCAAAATTAATACGAAGGCTATCCCAGAAAAACTGACGCAAAGTTTAACGATTGGTGCACAAGCGCATTCATTGACGACTTCACAAAACTTTTTGCAGTTCAAAAGATACACTGGCGAACAATTCAATTTGTTGAGTAGCCAACGCAATTTGCCCGATTTTACTGAGGGGTCGCTAAAATTGGCTTCGACATTCCCATCAGCGAGCGACAAAGAGCGTTTGGCAGGTATTTCTCAAAAATTTAACAACGATTGGTCGAACAGCACCGTTAACGCTGCGCCTAACGCTCGTTTTGCGTATTCAATTGGCTTTCCAATTCGTTTGAGTGACAACAAAAAAATAGGCGTTATCATGGCATTGACGTATGCTAATACGCGCCGTATTTCAGAAGGTAATATCAATACGTATGACGGTGGCGGACAAGTTGCTGGCTTTACGGATCAAGCTTATTTACAAAACATCAGCACGGGTGGCATTTTTAATATCAACTATGTCAGTTCCAAAACACAAATTAATTTTCGCAATTTAATAAACGCAAATACCGATAATAACACGATTTCAAGAACCGGTATGGGTAATTACAGCGATGAATTGAGTGTAAGAAACAAAGCGAATTTGGTCAATTACAATCGTCTTTACAACGGTATTGTTTCTGTAAAACAAATCATTGGCGAGCATTTTATGACTTTAAATGGTTCAGTTAGCTACTCAAATGTATTGCGCCAAGTACCTGATTATCGCATCGTGAACTATACGAAAACACCTGATTTTCCGGATTATCGCTTGTCTTTGGGTGACTTTTTCAACAGTAGCACAGGTCGTTTTGCTTCAAATTTGAATGAAAACCTTTATAGTGGTAATTTGGAATTGGACAAACAATTCGATTTAGCGAATGTGAAAACCAATGTAAAAGCGGGTTATTTCTACCAAAACCGTTACCGTGCTTTCTCTGGACGCAGTTTTGTTTACAATGGCGCACCTGCCGAACCGACGCTTAATCCTGCGGACGATTTAGGTCAAGGCAACATTGCGGCTAACAAGTTGTATTTGATTGAAAAAACATCAGATGACATCGCTTACTATGAAGGAAAATCGGATATGAATGCTTATTTCGTTGCGGTTGACCAGAAATTCAAAGAGAAATTGCGTGTTGTTTACGGTGCCCGTTATGAAGACAATACGATTCAAGTGAACAACCAAAAATTGTCAACGCCTATTGCAGACATTAAAAAAGGTAGTTTATTGCCTTCGGTCAATCTTTGTTATTACTTGAATGACAAAACAAATATCCGCGCAGACTATTTTGCATCTGTCAACCGCCCTGAATTCCGTGAATTAGCACCTTTTTCTTTCTATGTTTTCGATAGAAATGCAGAGATTAGAGGTAATAAAAACCTTCAAATCGCTAACTTGAACAACTTTGATGTCCGTTATGAATTTTTCCCTTCGGCTGGTCAATTGATTTCGGTGGGTGGTTTCTACAAAACAATCAAAAATCCAGTTGAATTAAGCATTGACATCACGCAGCCCTTCACAACGTTTACGTTTAATAATGAAAAATCAGCGACCATTTATGGTGTGGAATTTGAAATCAAAAAGAAATTAAATTTCATCAATAAAGCTAAGATTTTCAATGACTTATCTATTTATTCAAACCTTTCTTACATCAAATCTGAATTGAAATTTGATGAAGGTACGCAAGCGAAATTGGGCAGACCATTACAAGGTCAGTCGCCTTATGTCATCAACGCAGGTTTGCAATATGAAAATCAAGAAAAAGGTTGGTCTGGTAGTTTGACTTTCAATAAAGTAGGTCGTCGAATCGCTTTCGTAGGTGTTGATCCAAAATTCGGTGACACACGCCAAGACATTTATGAAGCACCTCGTGGCGTTCTCGATTTACAAGTCGGTAAAACGATTAAGAATTTGAACATCAAATTGACTGTTGGCGATATTCTACACAGCGACTTAGTTTTTTACCAAGATGCGGATAACGATGGTAAGTTCACGAAATCAACAGCTCCGAATGCGGACAGACAAATGTTCTTGTTCAACAATGGCTTTACAACCAGTTTGAGCTTTGGTTATACATTCTAAATGGTATGAGGTTGTTTCAAAAGACAACGTTCAAACTTCATAAACAGAATTTTATTTCGGAACTCAAATTCAATCTTAGGAAGATTCAAAATCTTCCTAAGATTAGAGCTCGAAAACCTAATAATATTCTGCACTAAAAAAAGAGTTTCACCTTTTGAGGCAACTTTACCCCCCTCAGTATAAAGCTAAAAATCGAGGTAAAAGGAGCGCATTTTTCGACCTTTTTTAACCTCAACATCAATCAACAAACTTAATATCCTATTGCTAAAATATTGGTAGTCAACATGTTGCTGTCCAACTATTTCTATGCTTTTACTTAAATTAAAAATATTCATTTTTAAACTTTTTTAAACTTTTCATGATGAAAAAAAGATTACTCATCGCTCTCGCTTTACTTTTTTCTTTAGCATTTAACACAGTTTCTGCACAGTCTTTTCAACTCCAAGGAACGACATACATTGGCGCTATGACGGCTGATGCCGCAGCCGATTGGACAAAAAGTTGGACAAATTTCGACCCTAAAAACGCTGTATATGGCGAACCAACAGACGTAACAACATTGGATGGCATGGCAACATCGTTGCCTAAACCAGGTCAAAAAGATATTACAACCACTTTGACCCTTGATGCGACAAAAGTGTATTCATTGAAGGGTTTTATCATCGTCAGAAGCGGCGGTAAATTAGTGATTCCTGCGGGCACAGTCATTCGTTGCCAAGCAGATTTGAGTACAACACCAAAGAATTATGCGTCTATCGTTGTCGAAAGAGGCGGTAAAATTGAAATCACAGGTATAGCAGCAAAACCTGTTGTTATCACTTCTGTAAAGGCAGTTGGACAACGTGAAAGGGGTGATTGGGGCGGTTTGTTGATTGCTGGTAAAGCAAAACACAATTTGCTCAACGGAACGGACAACAATAACGTCCAAATGGAAGGTTTTAACGGTTTAGGTACGTCATTTGACTCAAATTTAGCTTTATTCGGTGGTACAGACGATGCTGACAACTCTGGTATAGTGAGTTACTTGCGTCTTGAGTTTGGCGGTTTGGCGTTTGAGGCAAACAAAGAAATCAACGGTTTGACTTTTGGAGCGGTGGGTTCAGGAACGACTGTCAACAACGTCCAAGTATCATTCTCAAATGATGACTCTTTCGAGTGGTTTGGCGGTACAGTCAACTCAAAATATCTCATTGCTTGGAAAGGTACGGACGACGATTTTGATACAGACAACGGTTATAGAGGTATCAACCAATTCGGTATCGGTGTGCGTGACAAGGATTATTTTGACGGCACTTACGCTGCCGCATCAGGTTCTTCAACTTCTGAAGGCTTTGAAAGTGATAATGAAGCAACAGGAACAGCCAACGTAACACCTGTTACAAGTGCTATTTTCTCTAATTATACGATGGTTGGACCGATTGCTGTAGGTTCTAAATGGGCAGATGCAGATGCGGTAACAAAAGCGGCTTTCCGTCGGGGTGCGCGTATCAGAAGAAATTCAAGTTTGCGTATTGTTAATTCTATTTTTATGGGCTATCGTAACTTCGTTATGATTGACGGTGATAGCTGCGTGCGCAACACAAATGACTTGACTGCTTTGACATTGGTGACACCAACAACGGCTGTTGATGCCAAAACCAAGCAAATTATGTTCTCAAACAACATAGTCGTTAACACCGCTGCGGGTTACGATACACCGAACTCAACAGCAAACGGTTTGGTAGAGGTATCAAGTGGTACAACTTCACAAGTTAAATTAGATGCCTTGAATCTTTGGGTAAAATCATTAGGTAGCGCAAACAAAATTGACGCAGTGGCTTTTACAACGGGTACATTATTGGTCAATCCAATGGCAAGTTCAACTACGCCCGATTTCCGTCCCGTGGCAGGTTCACCTGCATTGACAGGTGGTGGTGGTAAATTTACAGGTACACCAATTGGCGACCTCATCAGCGATGCAAAAGACATTGCAGCAGCCGTTAAATCAGCACCTGTTTATCCGAATCCTATTTCTACGGGTGACTTGAACTTTGGTCGTCAAGTGGAAGTATTTGGCGTGTTTGATATGTCTGGTAAATTGGTTGGTTCTGGCTTTGATACAGACCATTTCAATGTTCAAAATTTGTCAGTAGGCATGTATTTTATCAAAATACAAGGTCAAGTACAGAAGTTTATTGTTCAGTAAATACTGAAAAAACATAAAAGATATTGCGTAAACATTATGTTTATGTTGCTTAAGCCATTCTGTTCTCACAGAATGGC
This sequence comes from Saprospiraceae bacterium, assembly GCA_043772905.1. Taxonomy (GTDB): domain Bacteria; phylum Bacteroidota; class Bacteroidia; order Chitinophagales; family Saprospiraceae; genus JAAFJT01. The sequence continues at coordinate 6,478 of JAYVFS010000092.1, forward strand.
TTTTTTTTATACTTTTACTGAGGGGGTCGTCAAGAGGCACTTTTTTTAAACATTCGATAAGAAAATACAGTCGGAATCAAGCACATCAAAGTGATGGCACCCAGCATAAAAATCATAGAAAATTGCGCCGATAAAAACAAAGAAGTAACGGCAATCAATAAACCACCGCCAAACCACAATTTCCCTGCTAATTGATGTGTTTTGCGCCAGTTTTCATCATTTGCCAAAGTCCACGGCAGCCGTAAACCGACAAAATAATTGGGTTGCACGCTGTGCATCAAGTTGCCCATAGCGGCAAAAAACAAACCCATGAGGACAAATAGGAAGTTGCCTGTACCGCTATTCAAAGTCGAATGAACGATATAAAGCGAGATGCTACTCATCAGCATCAAAGTCAGCATCGCCATTTTGCCAAAGGTGTCTTTTGAGGCTTGTTTCGCTCTTTTAGGATCTACTTTTTCGATGTTTGTTATCAAAAAATATACGCCCAAACCGACGACCATTAAAATCACAATCGGTATCAAGGCTTGGGTTTTTGAACCATAAGCATCGGGTTTGCCACTAATCCCGAAGTGGGTTGGCACACGGTCTGGTAATTCGTCCCAAATAAAAGCAGCATAAATAAATGGCGCACAAAAGAGGATTATAATAGACAATACTTGAATTAAACTATTGTTTTTCATCTTTTTATAAATTAAAATATTTTAGAAAATTTATTTTTTTAAATCTAACATCCACTTCATAATTTCATCTAAAACGGTGGTATTCAATGAGTAAATCACAAATTGACCGTCTTTGGCAGACGACACCAAATGGGCTTGTCGCAACAAATCCAGATGGTGCGAAATAGTCGGTTTGCCAACGTCAAATCGGTCTGATATGTCGCCCGCCGTCATATCCTTTTCTTTTAGAATTTCTAAAATTTCACGCCTAATTGGGTCATTTAATGCCTTGAAAACGATGTTCATTTTTTATTGAGTTTTATATTTCGACAAATATCGAAATGATTTGTTTAGGAAACAATAGGGTGGAGTTGAAAAGACGACAAAACGGCTAAGTATTTCGACAAATATCGAATTAGATTTATTGAGCTACTAATTTCTTCACATTTACTTAATCCTCGTTTTACAATGGCTTAATACTGAGGGGGTACTTTTGCACCATCTTAGTAGTAAGTAGTTTAGTTTTTTCATACATTCTTGTTTAGTTGGGTACTCTGCCTTCATCAGAGCCGCTCGCCTTGGGAAACCATCGCAAAAGCGGTTTTTTTTACTAATATTTAACTCGCCACATATTTTTCAGTCTCTGCTTTTCAAGCGTTGCTCGTCTCCTACAATTGGAACGGGCATTTTTTTTATAATGGATAATGGATAGTTGATAATGGATAATCATAAAATAATATCCACTATCCATTATTCACTATTTAAAGATTTGGTAATTTTTGCTTAACGCTGAATTAAGACGATAAGAAGACCTTTGGCAGAAATTATGTTTAATTGAAAATGTTTTGCCTAAAAATATTGTTGCATCAAACTGATTTTCAATGCTTTGAATTATCCATTATCAACTATTCATTATCCACTAAGAATAAAGGTACTCAACCGAATACGAATGAAACGGAAATTAGATATAGCTGTCATCTCTGACGTACACCTTGGCACACGTGGCTGCCATGCAAAGGAACTTTTGAATTACCTCAAAAGTATCAAACCCGACTCTCTTGTTTTGAATGGCGACATCATAGATATGTGGCAATTTAAAAAATCATATTTCCCAAAAGAGCATACCAAAATCCTCAATCGCATCCTCAAAATGTCGCTGTCTGGTACAAAAGTCTATTATATCACAGGCAATCACGACGATACACTGCGCAAATTCAGCGATTTGAGCATGGGCGATATTCACCTTTGCGACAACCTTGTCCTGCAAATTGGCGGCAAAAAGCATTGGTTTTTTCATGGTGATGTGTTCGATACATCGGTTATTCGTCTGCGGTGGTTGGCAAAATTGGGCGGCAAAAGTTATGATTTATTGGTCAGACTCAATAAAACAGTCAATTTTCTGCTGCGGTTGGTGGGCAAAGAGAAAATCGCTTTTTCAAAAATCATCAAAATGCGGGTAAAAGAAGCCGTAAAATTTATCAACGATTTTGAACATCAAGCCATCGAAGCGGGTAGGAGCAAGGGCTTTGATGTCGTCGTGTGTGGTCATGTGCATACGCCACAGTTTCGTACTGAGGGGTCAGTTTTATACCTCAATTCAGGTGATTGGGTTGAAAACCTGACCGCTTTGGAACATGCTTTTGGCGAATGGACAATGTATCACTACAACGAATTGGACTATGAATTAGCGAATCCACGCCTCGATATTAAGCTATCGGATACCGATTTAGAGGAGGAGTATTTGAGTCTTTTGAAATAGTTATAACATTACTTTGTTTACATTGGAAAGATAAAAAATGATTTTTATGTTTAAATCAACGATTTAAGCCTGGTCGACACCATCGAACAGGCTTTTTTACTGAGGGGGTATCGTTGTGTTGCCGCTTCTGTCATTCGTCTTGCTTTCTAACGCTTAAAGCGTATTGTATCTCTTTTCCCAGAAAAAAAAACCATTTTTGACCGTGTTATACTGAGGGGTGGCTTTCTGACTAAAAGGAGAGGTTCTCCTCATTTTCTTTACTATTTTTTAAAAATATCAACTACAACAACATGATTAAATTAATGTCGCTGCTATCCATTCTTTTGGTAGCCGTTGGTTTTGGTAATGCGCAATCCAAAGATTTGGGCATCATCAAACAACGGATTATAACAGACCTTTTGAGTAATAAAACCACCGATAGTCAAGTGGAAACGATTGTGGCTAAAATGAAGGAAGACGGCAGTTTCTCAGGCATCAACTATACAGATCTTAGTAGAACAGCCAGTTTTCCTCATGGCGGACATACCCGCGATTTGGCGTACATCGCCAGAGCTTACCAAGACAAAACGTCTGCTTTTTACAAAAGTCCAAAAGTCAAAGAGGTGATTATTAAAGGCTTAAACTTTTGGGTTAAAAACGATTTTGTAGGCGACAACTGGCACGACAATCAAATCACAACGCCAACCAATTTGATAGAGCTCATGTTGGCAATCGGCGATGAATTGCCAAAGGATTTGGTCGCGAAAGCCCAACCAATGATATTGAGAGCCAATATGAGTGCTTCGGGTGCGCGCCCGAGTGGTGACAGGATTGTAATTGCGGGTATTTATGCCAAAAACGCCCTCTTTTTAGGCAATGATGCGGCGTTTGATACCATCATAAAAATTATAGGCAACGAAATAAAGTTTTCGACAGGGGAGCGGGGCATTCAGCAGGATTATAGTTTTCATCACCGAGTTGACCGTGTTAACAATACGACTTCTTACGGTTATCACAAATTCGCCAATGCTTTTGGCGAGTGGTCGTCTTATGTGCGTGGCACGAAGTATGAATTTTCGAAAGAACACATAAACCAATTAGTGGATTATTATTTGGACGGTATTTACAAGCAGTTGGTGTATGGCATCTATGAAGATGTCGGTGTCAAAAACAGAAGTATCTCTAACAAAACAACATTCCGTCCCGGAGGTACGCTTGAAATAGAAAGGATGTTGATCAATACTGATTATCGGAAAAAGGAGATGGAAGACATTCTCAAATTGAGGAAAGGTACGGCAAAACCAACGCTGTCATTCGCCAAGTTTTTTTGGCAAACGGAGCATTTTGTCTTTCAGCGTCCCAATTTTTATACTTCCGTTAGGATGTTTTCGACGCGAAACCGCAATATGGAAGAACCCTATAATGGCCCTGGAAAATTGACGCACCACAGAGCCGATGGCACCAATTATTTGATGCTCAAAGGTGATGAATACCTGAATATCTGGGCGGTGTATGATTGGCAAAAAATATCGGGTACGACCATCCTGCAAAAGCCTCAACTCCCTGCGCCAGAAGAAATACAGAAAGATGGTTTGACGGATTTTGTGGGTGCTGTAACCGATGGTTTGTACGGTGCGGTTGCTTTTGATTTCAAAAGTCCGCATGATATGGTCGAAGCCAAAAAGTCGTGGTTCTTTTTTGATGCAGAATACGTTTGTCTCGGAGCGGGGATTAAATCCAACCCCAAATTGCCTGTTGCTACGACCATCAATCAAGTTTTGATGCGTAGTGAAGTGACTGTTATGCAAGACGGAGAGAAAAAAATCCTACCACACGGCAACAGAGTCGCCGATAAGGTAAAATGGGTATATCAAGATAAAATAGGCTATATTTTTCCTGAACCTACTACGATTAACCTATCAAATCAGACCGAAACAGGTCGTTGGTCTGACATCACTGACCAAAAAAATATCAGTAAAGAATTGGTCAGTGAAGAAGTTTTCAAGTTGTGGTTCAATCACGGCAATAGCCCGAAAGCGGCATCTTATCAATACATTGTCGTGCCAGATGTCACCGAACAAGCACTCGCAGCGACCAGTTCCAACAATCGCAACATTGACATTCTGTCTAACACCGCTGATTTACAGGCAGTGACGCACAAGACATTAGGCATCGCACAATTGGCTTTTTATAAAGCGGGAGAAATAGAACTCGTCAAAGGGCAAAAAGTAAAAATGGACAGCCAAGGCATGGCAATGCTTAAAATGGTAAACAATAAAGTTCAAGCCTTAACCGTCGCTGACCCATCCAGAAAATTGAGCAGAATATTGCTCACGATACCGGGCATTTATACGACCAAAGGCGATGGTTTTATGTGTTTACCGAATGATAAGAGCAATAATACATTGGTGATAGTGGATTTGCCGCAGGGCGTTTATTTGGGGAAAAGTGTGGTGGTTAAGTTGTAAGTAACGTTTTATGATACTTTCATAAATTGAATTTTGTCCTTCAGTAGAAATCTCTTTTGTCTTGAATAAATTCACAAAAGCGATACACCTTACATTTCAAAGTGTATCGCTTTTATTTTTATAGGAATGGGTGCGGTGGAAAAATCGTTGCATTAAAACATTATTTACAGAAATACAGAAGCCAATTCAGCCTTCTCTGGTACTTTTAAATCCGTCGGATATCGGATAATTGCTTCAACAACATGGTTTTGCAATGTGTTTTTCGCACTTGAAAACCAATCGTCATCCGTCAAACCATACAAAAAGGAATTGCGATTTGAGCCATCCGGACGAATCATGTGCTTGCGAATAAACCCCTCTTGTTGTGCGCCGATTTTCTCCAAAGCCCGTTGTGACCGCCGATTGCGTTCATCTACTTTAAAACCGATGCGGTTGACATGCCAAACTTCAAACGCATGAGTGAGCATCAAGTTTTTGGCTTCATCATTGAAACCGCAGCCCCATACTGAGGGGTCGTACCATGTCCAGCCAATATCGGTTTTGTTGTGTCCCATATCCATGTCTTGAAAGCGGGTTGTGCCAATGACATTGCCGCTTCGGTTGTCAATAACGGCAAAAACAAAAGCTTTTTTATTCATTTGGAGTTCTAATGAGTCATAAACCCATGTCCAAAACACATCTTTGCGCCAGCCTTCGATGGGCAGATGTTGCCAAATGACAGGGTTTATCGCCACTTTTTCAAGCTCATAGATGTGGCGGAGAGACAGTTTTTCAAGTTGAACAAAGTATCCGTCTAAGCGAATTGGATGTATCATTTTGTAGTTTTAAGAGTGATTAAAAAACGATACAAGATTAGCGCAAGACAGAGCATATTTGCACGAATGTGACTTTAAGTTTGTGTAACCGCAGCGTTAAGTTTTTGTGAGGTAAAAAACAAAAATTTTGTAGAAACGCAAATTATTGCATCTCTACGCCGATAAAATGCCCCCCCTCAGTATATTTGCTCATATTTCAATAAAAAACAAAATATTACCAATTTCATAAATCAAAAATAAAAATGAATCGAAAAGAATTTATCAAAGCCACCGCTATGGGCGCAGCATCCTTAACCGTTTTACCAACAACAGGTTTATTAGCGACAAAAAAAACAACGGCTGATAAGGTCAGAGTGGTCATGATAGGCGTTGGCGCACGAGGATTGAACCACCTCGAACTGCTGTTGATGCGTGCCGATACAGAAGTGGTTGCTATCTGCGATGTTGACCCTATCACGCTGACCAAAGCGAAAGAAGCAGTGACCAAAAGCGGTAAAAAAATGCCACAAGTTTTTACAGGCGACGATTATATTTGGCGTAAGATGTTGGAAATCAAGGATATAGATGCTATTGTTATCGCCACGCCTTGGGAATGGCATAAATCTATGATTATTGAATCTTTGGAAGCAGGCATTAAATATATCGGTTCAGAAGTGGTCATAGGCATTACTTTGGAAGACCATTGGGACGTTGTAAAGGCAGCTGAAAAATATAAAGGTCATGTGATGATGTTGGAGAATGTCTGTTATCGCCGCGATGTTATGGCTGTTTTGAATATGGTGAGACAAGGCTTGTTTGGTGAAATGGTGCATTTGCAAGGCGGTTACCAACACGATTTGAGAGAAGTGAAATTCAATGACGGCAAAGGTTACTACGGTAAAGGTGTTGAGTATGGCGAAAAAGGTTATTCAGAGGCGAAATGGCGCACCAATCACTCACAATACCGCAACGGTGATTTATATCCAACGCATGGCATTGGTCCAGTGGCGCATTATGCAAATATCAATCGCGGCAATCGGTTTATTGCATTGAGTTCTTTTTCTTCAAAAGCAAGGGGTTTACACAACCACATTGTCAAAAAAGGCGGTGAATCGCACCCCAATGCAAAGGTGAATTTCAAATTAGGTGATGTGGTGACGACTCAAATCAGCTGCTCAGGTGGCGAAACGGTGATGTTGCAACATGATACAAACTTGCCGAGACCGTATTCTTTGGGCTTTAGGGTGCAAGGTACTGAGGGGTTGTGGATGGACGTAAACAAAGGCATTTACATTGAAGAGAAGTCCAAAAAGCCGCATCAATGGGATGATGCTAAGGAATGGTTGGACAAATATGACCATCCGCTTTGGAAAAAATACGGACAAGATGCACAAGGCGCAGGACATGGCGGCATGGACTTCTTTGTGATTCACTCCTTTATTGAGTCTGCAAAACGCAAAACGCCTACGCAAATGGACGTATATGATGCGGCTACATGGAGCGCGATCACGCCTTTGAGCGAACATTCGATTGAATTGGGCAATGAAACGGTTGAATTTCCCGATTTTACGAGTGGGCAGTGGATGTATCGGAAACCTGTTTTTGCTTTGGGTGATGATTATTAAGAAATGATGAATTATAAATGATGAATGATGAATGATGAATTTGCGAAACGTTACTTAGTAACGTGTAAATAATAACATACTTTTTTGTCATTCTGAACGAAGTGAAAGAATCTGTGTAAATAATTGAAAATGAAAGTTTTATACAGATTCTTTCACTTCGTTCAGAATGACAAAATGACCATTTTTAAATCTTTTTTATTTTTAAATCTCTCGTCTTTGTACGAACACTTATGGTCTTAAAATCAGTTTTGTCTGCCTACGATTTAGATATTGAATCGTTGAAAATAGAAGCCTTTGGCAGTGGTCTCATCAATCATACGTGGCGTGTGATAACACCCAATCAAGTGTATATTTTGCAACGCATCAACCACGCTGTTTTTAAAAATCCAGAAGATATTGCTGCCAATATCAGCTTGATAGCCAATCATTTAGGTGAACTTTATCGTGAATATCTGTTTGTTTCGCCTACAAAAACGGCAGTAGGAGAGGAGATGGTTGTTTTGGAGAATGAAGGTTATTTCCGCATGTTTCCGTTTGTCGAAGGTTCTCATTCAAAGGATGTTGTGGAAACGCCCGAACAGGCTTTTGAAGCAGCTGCACAATTTGGGAAATTTACTTTTTTACTGAGGGGGGTAAAAGTGGACGAATTGAAAACCACGATTCCTCAATTTCACGATTTGAGTTTGAGGTACAAACAGTTTCAAGATGCGTTAGAAAAGGGCAATAAGGAGCGTATTACTGAAGCTGCTGAATTAATTGGTATTATTAAACAAAATGCTGATATTGTTGCTGAATTTGAAAGCATCAAAACCAACTCCGATTTTAAGTTGCGAGTGACGCACCATGATACAAAAATTAGCAATGTGCTTTTTAATGACATAGATAAAGGTTTGTGTGTCATAGATTTAGATACTGTTATGTCTGGTTATTTTATCAGTGACGTAGGTGATATGATGCGGACATACCTGTCGCCTGTGAGTGAGGAAGAAACGGATTTTAGTAAAATTGAGGTTAGAAATGATTTTTATAAAGCTATTGTTCGGGGTTATTACAATGAGATGCATAATGAATTGACAGAAGCCGAAAAACAATACTTTTTCTATACAGGTAAGTTTATGATATACATGCAAGCTCTTCGTTTTCTGACAGATTATCTGAATAACGATGTTTATTATGGCGAAAAATACTTGAAACATAATTTTAATAGAGCCAAAAATCAGGTCATTTTGTTAGGAAAACTCTTAGAGAAAGAGGCTTTGTTGACTAATTTGACCTTTTAAGTAAAAGAAGGAAATCATCTTTTTTTGTTCCAATTGAAATATTTTGGAAAAGTTTCTAACTTTGGGATAAAGTAAGTATATGAAAAACAATAAGAATATTACGATTAAACACATCGCGCAAACGTTGGGTATCTCTATCTCGACGGTTTCTCGCGCCTTGCACGATGCCTACGATGTCAGTCCTGAAACACGCAAAAAGGTCATGGCGTTGGCAGAAGAACTGGACTACAAACCAAATCCTTATGCGGTTAGTCTTGTGAAACAAAACACCAATATGATAGGTGTTTTGCTGCCTGAAATAGCGGTCTATTATTTTTCGATGGTTGTCAAAGGCATTCAAGACGTGGCGTATAGTGTCGGTTACAATGTCATGTTTTTCATCTCTGGTGAGTCGTTGGAGCGAGAAAAGCAAATTCTTAAAAATTTGAATGTCAATAGTTTAGATGGCTTGTTGGTGTCTGTTTCGGGTGAAACAAATACCTCTGAACATTTTAAAAAATTGATAGACCAAGGTTTACCTATTGTTTTTTTCGACCGTGTTTTAGATGATATTCATACATCAAAAGTTATACAAGACGATTATCAAGGGGCTTTCGATGTAACGCAACACTTTATAGACCAAGGTTTTACACGTATTGCACATTTGGCGGGCAGTAAAAGCCTCAATATATCGAAACAACGGCTGCAAGGCTACCTTGATGCTTTGGAACAAAACGGTCTGCCCATTAATAAGAAATATATTCTTTATTCTGGTTATACAGAAGAAGATGGCTTGCGGGATATGTCTAAGTTATTGGAAGTCAAACCATTGCCCGATGCGCTGTTTTGTGTCAACGACCGCAAAGCGATAGGTGCGATGCTCGCATTGAAGCGGTATGGCTTTAAAATTCCGCAACATATTGCGATTGCTGGTTTTATGAATGCACCGATTACAGAGGTTGTCACACCGAGTATGACAACCGTTGAGCAAGCGGCTTACGAAATTGGTTCAAAAAGTTGCCAATTGCTTTTGGAGCATATCAAAAATCCGAATATGGAACCACAGACGGTTGTTATGCCGAGTAAATTGATAATTCGAGAGTCGAGTATAAAAGTTTAGGTGTTTATACTGAGGGGGTTAAAATCGGGACGATTTCCCTTTTTTTATCGCTTCCATAATCCGAATTTGCTCAATAACCAGTTCTGGTTTTACTGACAATTCACCGCCATTGACGATGGTTTCGTAGAGGTTTTGAAACAAAAGACCGAAGTTTCCTGCCTTTGTCGCTATTTTTCCTTGAACATGTAGGCCATTGAGGTCTGTATTCAATGTACCATAAAATGCAGGGTCTTCTTCGCCAAAACCTTTATCAGTGGGAGCCATTCCAGCTTTGAGCATGTCTTCTTGTGGGTCAATGCCATATTTCACAAACGAGCCATGTGTGCCATTAATGCGATAACGCGGCGTCGGTTCGCGGACTAAAAGACTGGCTTTTAAGGAGACTTGAAAACGTCCATAATCCAATCGCAGGTCAAAAGCATCATCAATACTTGTGTTTTCACGTTGTGTCATCACTTGACCGCTGAAACTTTTAGGCGTGCCAAAAAGAACAAGCGTTTGGTCGAGAATGTGTGCACCTAAATCGTATAAAACGCCCGTTGCCAACGAGGGTATTTCTTTCCATTTTTTCGGATTAGCATTCGGAGACCAACGGTCGAAACGGGCTTCATAGTTCAAAACTTCGCCTACAAGACCGTCTTTGATGACTTGCTGTACGGTTTGAAAATCGCCATCGAAGCGACGATTTTGATAAACAGACAATACTTTGCCTTGTTTAGCGGCTAAATCCATCAATATTTCACATTCGGCAACGGTTGCCGCCATCGGCTTTTCAACCAAAACGTGTTTACCCGCTAAGAGGCTTCGGCGGGCATAATCGAAATGCGTTTCGTTGGGACTGCTGACGACAACGAGGTCAATGTCTTTGTCATTGATGACATCATCGAGGTTTTTGACCGATTTTACTGAGGGGTATATTTCCGAAGCTGTTGCTGCTTTTTGTTGCACCACCGTTTTCAAACGGAAGTTTGGATTGGTCATTAAAAAAGGTGCAATCAAATATCTTCCTGAAAGACCGAAACCGATGAGACCGACGTTTAACGTTTTCATATTGTTGTATTCTTAGATGATAATGGATAGTTGATAATGGATAATTTTAAAGCGTTAAAAATTATAGGGTAAAGGTAAGGATTAGAGGTGTCAATTTTCAAAAAGGAAAAGTCAATGACTATTATTTTATAGTTTCTCCCTAATTTTCAAACCGAATATTGAGTTTTTTGTAGAAAAACCACTTTTTACTATTCAATTAGTTTATTTTTGTAAAAAAATCAATTCAATATGGATGCTTTAATAGATAAACAACCTTTGAGTAATATTCAATTAAGATTGCTCCAACTATTTGCACAAGATGTTTCAGATGAAGACTTGAAAGCCATTCAACGGATGATTGTGCGCTATTTTGCTGAAAAAGCAACTGCCGCAGCCGATGAAGATTGGGATATGAAAGGCTATACTGCCGATGCTTTTAAAGCGGAACATATAAGAACACCTTATAAAAGTGCTAAAACCCAAAAATGAAACGAGTTGTCTTAGATACCAATATTTTACTTGTTGCGATTTCTAAACGCACCGAGTATCATGTGATTTGGCAAGCTTTCCAAAATGGAGAATATGAATTGTGTGTAACAACTGATATTCTTGATGAATACAGCGAAAAACTATCAGAGAAGTTTCGTCCCGAGGTTGAAGAAAATGTCATGAAAGCCATTGAAAACTCACCTGACGTAGTTAACATAAACAAATACTATTTCTGGAATCTTATTACTGTTGACCCAGATGATAATAAATTTGTGGATTGTTCAGTAGCCTCAAATGCGCATTTCATCTGTACAGAGGACAAACATTTTAATGTTTTGAAAAAAGTCATATTCCCTCCGGTCACTGTTATTTCGGCAGATGATTTCGTTGAAATACTAACGGGTATTCGACCGGATAAAAACAAAGAAGCCAATAAATGAGAAAAATCGGCGGAATGACACCGAGTCACTCCGCCAGTTTTTCTTCAACACTACTGTTTCACAAACTTCAAAGTCGCCCGTTTCTCACCACTCAAACACTCAATAAAGTAAAGACCGATGACCAAAGGACTGACATCAAGCGTTGTTTGCGCCTTGCCAACCGTTGTTTTTAACATCAACTTTTTACCATTTATGTCATAAACCGTGATAATCGCTTCTTTTGTTACATCAGAATGCGTGATTGTTAATTGGTCAGTCGCTGGATTTGGGTGAATACTGAAAATTACTGAGGGGTCTGTTTCCACCGTCGCGGTACGTGTTGCACAAGGACTTGTGATTGTGTTGAGATAAATTTCAAGTTGTGTGTAGCCGTTTGCACCAATATTGTTGCGGTCGGCGGCATTGTTTGGGTTTAAGCCTTTTGAGACTTCATAGGTGTCGGGCATACCGTCGCGGTCTGTGTCGATAGGTGCTGCTATTGAATTATAGACAGGCGTACCTCCCACATTCGTTGGGCTGTCAATGATGCCTGATGGGTGCGAAATGCCTGTGCCTGTCACGTTTGCATAAGCAGCACCTTCAAAAGTAGCTGTGCCTGTGCGTGTTTCGCGGACGATGCGGCGGTCAACGGTGTCACGACAAGGCAATATCGCTCCTGCACTGTCCAAAACTGAAGTGTATGCGTCTTCTGCGGTTTGGGTTTTGATGGTTGGATAAGCGAAGGGATTTGTTTGTTTTGCTGCTGTTAACAAGGTTGTTGCACCTGCATAGCTGTCTTTTTGCATACCTTTTGTCCAGTTGTCGGCGGTGACATCGGGGAAACCGAAAACATAGTTTCCGGCTACGTAAAATTTGCCGCCCCAAACAGTGTCTGTGCCGTTGAAATACAAACTGGTGTAATTGAAAATGCGGTTGCGCTTGTTCGATGCCGAACTTGTGGTCAAACTGCCCGGCGTGGCGGGACCTGGCTTGTAGTAATTGTTGACCATATTGTAAAAACCGCCTTCGCCACCATAAGCGGAGTTGATATTGCCCCAATTATAAATCACGTTGTTACGGAAGTCAGTGGAGTCTTTGAATAGTTGCCCAACATAACGTGTCCCATTAAAACGGGGTGTCCGAGACGTGTGGTGTGCTATCAAATTGTGGTGATAAGCCGCATTTTCGCCACCCCAAATACCAGCATAGCCGTGTTGCCCTTTGTTGTGGATGGAGTTAAAAAGGCTTTCGCTGATGATTGACCACTGCAAAGTGAAGTTTTTGATAGCATAAAACGTTGCCGTTTCATCAATAGACCAACTGAAAGAACAGTGGTCAACGATGATGTTTTGATAATTGCCTGAGAAGCAATTGATGGCATCGTCATCGACAGCGTTGGCATCGCCAAACCGACTGCGGATATAGCGAATGACGATATCGTTTGCCTGAATATTCAAAGTATAACCCGTCAAACAGATGCCGTCACCGGGTGCGGTTTGTCCTGCAATCGTGATATTGTTTTGTTTTAATGACAATTTGCTCAATAATTTGATTTCGCCTGACACCCTAAATACGATGGTGCGATTGGGTTGACTGATACCGTCGCGCAGACTACCTGTACCCGAATCATTGAGGTTGGTGACTTCATAGACTGTGCCGCCACGTCCACCGACGGCAAAACGCCCACCGCCTTCTGCTTCTGGAAAAGCCAATTGTTGGGCAGATATAGTGGTTGATAAAAGGAAAAAGCAAAGGATGGTGACGCATGATTGTTTAAACATCTTGTTGTTATTTTAATTTTTAATGATTGTTTCACAAAAATAAGTGAATGGATTGGGTATCAGATGTTTAATAGCGGCAACGTTTCCGATGCTTTGAGGCATTTTTGGCGATCTAAATTTTTATAATTTAGGATAAAAAAAATGTAACGCTTCTTTGGCTTTATCTTAGCCAACATGTGTTTTATTGTTATTTTTGTCAAGTGCTGTATATGTTCCTTTTTTTATAAAAACCACTCGCCTATGAAAACGAAGAAAGAAGAGCATGAGATAGTCCTTAAAAGAGGACAAAAAACATCAAATAAGATTTCCAATTATGCTTTTACATTGTAATAAGCGACCAAACGCACTCTTTTACTGAGGGGTGCGTTTCGTTTTTTCATTTCGTTAATAATGTATTACTAATCAAATATTTTCTTAATTAATAAAACTCTATTTAACAATGAAATCCAAATTTTTACTCCGTTCAACCAATCTTTTCGTGGCTTTGCTTTTCTGTGTTTCCGCTTGGTCACAAGTCACAACAGCAACCTTAACAGGTGTTGTCACCGACGAAAAAGGGGAAACCCTCATCGGGGCTGCTGTGTTAGCTATACATGAACCTTCTGGTTCGCGCTTCGGTGCGATAACCCGGGAAGATGGCTTATTTACGATTCCGAATATGCGTGTTGGTGGTCCATATGTCGTTAAAGTCAGTTTTGTCGGTTATCAAGACTTAGAGCAAGGCAATGTCTTTTTGAATTTGAATCAAAAAACAAATTTGAAAATGCAGCTCATTTCGTCTTCTGCACAATTGACGACCGTAACAGTAACGGCTAAACGCAACGACATTATGGGCGCAGACCGCACGGGTGCGGAAACGTCTATCAACAGTCAGATGCTTTCCTCCTTGCCGACTATTAGCCGCTCGCAAGCGGATTTTACACGTTTAAATCCGATGTCGGCAGAGGGTGGCTCGTTTGCAGGGCGAAACGACCAATTTAACAACTACTCTGTGGACGGCACTATTTTCAATAACCCTTTTGGTTTGGATGCTTCTACACCTGGCGGTCAGGCAGATGCGCAACCCATTTCGTTGGATGCCATCGAGCAAATCAACGTGTCTATCGCACCTTATGACGTGTCACAAGCGGGTTTTACAGGCGCCAGTGTGAATGCTGTTACCAAATCAGGTACGAATGAATTCAAGGGAACGGTCTTTGGTTTTTTCCGATCAAAAGACATGTCGGGTTCAAAAGTGGATGGCACATCTGTCAATCAAGGTGATTTGAAGCAAACACAAGCAGGTTTCAGCCTCGGCGGACCGATTGTCAAAAACCGTTTGTTCTTTTTTGCGAACTACGAACAGAGCCGTTTGAGTGACTTGGGTTCTTATTTTTTAGCCAATCGGGGTCAAGCAGGTGCGAATGTAAGCCGTGTTTTGGCAAGCGATTTGGACGCTGTTCGTGCTGTTTTGAAAAGCAAACATGGCTATGAAACAGGCGATTATGAGAACTTTACGCATAAAACGAACAGTGACAAAGCCTTGTTAAAGTTTGACTTAAACATCAATGACAACAATAAATTGTCGGTGACATTCAATATGCTCAATGCGTTTAAAGACAAACCCGCACATCCTTCAGCTATCGGTCGTCGGGGTCCTGATGCTACGACTTTACAGTTCCAAAATTCAGGGTATCGCATCAATAACAAGATTTATTCGGGCATTGCTGAATTGAAATCAGTGATTGGTACTAAGGCTTCAAACAAAATTCAAGTCGGTTATTCTGCTTTTATTGATTCACGCGACCCGAAATCTACGCCTTTTCCTGTCATCAATATTGGCAAAAATGGGACACGTTATATCATCGCTGGGCATGAGCCATTTTCGATTTCTAATAAATTGGATCAAAATGTTTTCCAAATCAATGACAACTTTAATTTGTATTTGGGTAAACACACCATCACGGTCGGTGCAAGTTTGGAAAAATTCTCTTTCGACAATTCATTCAACCTTACGGGCTATGGCGCAAGGGTCTTTTTCCCTGATTTAGGCATTGATACATTCGCAAAGTATGTCAATAGCGGTGGTTTGGATGCAGAAGTTGCGGCGGCTAAAAAAGCGGCAGTTGACAATGCAACAGGCCCTCACAAGTTCGGCAACTGGGCTTTGGCAGAAACCAATTTAGGTCAATTGGCTTTTTATGCGCAAGATGAGATTGTGGTGAATAAAAAACTGACCATTACCGCAGGTTTACGGGTAGATGCGCCTTTGTATTTCGATACAAAAACGAAAATGGAAGAAAGCATCAAACGCAATTGTTGCTATGATGAAAGCATACAATACTATGATGAAAATGCAGCAGCCGTGAAATTAAGTTCTTTGACTTTTCCGAAACAAACGCCTTTGTTTTCGCCGCGTCTTGGCTTCAACTATGATGTGATGGGCGATAGGTCGCAAGTACTGAGGGGGGGTAGTGGTTTGTTTACAGGTCGTTTCCCGTTTGTGTGGATAGGTAATCAAGTGGCAAATCCGAACTCGTTTTTCTATTGTGTCACTGAACCTGATTTCAAATTTCCACAAGTTTGGCGTACCAATATAGGTTATGATTTCAAAACAAAATCCAATTGGATTGCTTCGGTTGACATCATTTATACAAAAGACGTCAATGGTATGATGGTCAGAAACTACGGTTTGAAAAAGCCAACCGCTAAATTGCAAGGTGCAGACACGCGCCCAATTTATGGCGCAAGCGACAAAGGTGCAAACACGGCTTATGTCTTTACAAATACCAATGTTGGTAGCTCGTTTAACACATCTTTACAGTTAGAAAAGACATTTGACAATGGTATGTATTTAAAATTTGGTTACAACTTCCTCGATGCCAAAGATGCGGCTTCTATTGATGCTGAAATCTCATCAGATGCTTATGACCGCAATCCTGCCAATATTCTGAATACCAATATTGCAGAAGTTGCACCTTCTCTTTATGGCAACAAACACCGTGTTTTAGGTGTTATGAGTAAAAGATTCACCTATGCCGATGGTAAATGGTCAACTTTAATCAGCATTTTTACGGAATATGTGAAAGGCGGACGTTACAGCTACACGTATGCTGGCGACATCAACAACGACGGTTCGGGCTTAAATGACCTGATGTATGTGCCAACGGATGCGCAAATTGACCAAATGGCTTTTGCGGGTGATGCGACTGCCCAACGTTCAGCTTTGAAATCTTACATCGGTCAAGACGACTATTTGAGTGATCGCAGAGGGAAATATACTGAAAAATATGGTGCTTTGAGTCCGTGGTACAGCCATTGGGATTTGCGTTTGGCGCAAGACTATGTGTTGCCGAATAAAAACACCATTCAATTCACAATGGATATTTTGAATGTTGGCAATTTGATTTCAAACAAATGGGGTGTTCGTCAATTCGCCACACAAACAGGTTTGGCACAGCCCATCGCCGTCAGTGTTGCCAATGGCGTTCCGACTTATCAATTTGATGCAGCTCAAAAAACAACATTTTTTAACGATTTTAGTTTGTTGAGCCGTTGGAATATGCAATTGGGTTTGCGTTACAGTTTCTAAATGGCACAGGAATTGAAAACAGTTTAATGTCATAAGGGACTATATAAACGTAGAAACTGTTTTAAAGCCATACCAAAATGACCCCCTCAGTATTTTATAAAAAACGCTTTGTAACAGACTTGTTACAAAGCGTTTTTTATAAAATACTGAGGGGTATTAGAATTGATTATTGGCTGTAATAATAATCAATAGACAATAAACATTAATCAATACCCAGGATTTTGCTTCAACTTTCCTTGATACGCATCCATTGTTGCTTGGTCAAAAGGAAATAATTCGCTTTTGTTGGGCGTAAAGTAGAAAGCAAAGGCTTGCCACAAAGGTTTCCCGTCAATCGCAGAAGCAGAAGTCAAGTGTTGCCGCCAATCGAGTTTTGTCCAACCTGTTGTCGGGCTGGGTGTTTGGATAGGCGTATTCAACGGTTGCTTTGTACCTGTTGCGACGGTTGAGAAAAATTCGATTTCCTCGCCATTGTTGCGCCAATAAAGAGACAAAGGTATATTGGCATACTTACCTGTGCCATCGCGGATATCTTGAATCGCTTGACGGGCTTCGGTAATTTTAGTTGCCAATAAATTCCAACGAATCAAGTCATATTTGCGAATGGCTTCGCTGCCAAATTCTAACCAACGTTCGTTGACAATCGCATCAAAAAAGGCTGTTTTTGTCTTGGGTGTCACACCTATTTTCGCTTCATTGCCTTTATATGCCCGTTTCCGAACTTCTTCAAAAGCGGTAATAGCGGCAGGTGTTGGGTTGCCTGCTATTTCATTTTCAGCTTCTGCAAACATCAAAAGGACATCGGAGAAACGGATGAAAATCCAGTTGTAGCCAGGATTCAATGCCGTACCAGGTAACAAAGGGTTACGCCAAAGTTTAGACCATTTGGCATCACACATTTCACCTAAACGCCGAGGTTGTTTGTTGTTGTTGGCATTGACTTGATAAGGTCCAATCGTGATGTCGCGGCGCGTATCAAGCGTATCGAACGCAAAAAAGTAGTTTGGCAAAGGAATTATGGCACCGCCACCTGTGCCATAACGAGAAGCAGCATCACAACGAATACCGTTGTAATTGCCCATACGACTATCTGAATTACTGTTTGAGCCACCTGCACCCGCTTCAAAAATGATTTCGCCCGCAGGGTCATAAGTAAAAGCACAGACGTATTTTTTCCAAATATCTTCAAAAACAGGGACAAGAGTGTGTTGATTGCGGTTCGCCATCAATTCAGCACATTCGTCGCGGGCAATTTTGTAATAGGTCAGATAATCCGCACGACGTTCCATTATTTTAGATTCTGAACGTAATGAAAAACCGCCTCTGTGTAAAGCCATTTTTGCACGCAAAGCCTTAGCAGCCCCTTTTGTGATGCGCTCGTTGCGAACCGCGACCTCTGTACGCCAAGGCAAAAGGTCTGTTGCTGTTTTCAAGTCAGCAATGAGTTTGTCATACGTTTCGTCGCGGTTTGCTTGCGGATAGAACAAGTCTTTTTGCTGGTAAGCGGGTGTCATCGGTGCAGGAACATCACCCCAATTGCGGATTAATTCAAAATAAAAAGTCGCTCGTAAAACCAATGCTTCACCTAACAAACGGCGCATTTCTTTTTGGTCGGCAGCCGTACCTGATGTATAAGCGATGGACAATGGAATTTGCTCGATACACAAATTGGCTTTTTCAATACCCCGATACATTTGAAGTAAAGGGTTGCGTACTTCGACATTGCTCAAAAGCAATTGAAAACGGGCAACACCACGCCGTCCGTTGTCGAGATTACCCGAGCAAATCATTTCGTCTGAGTCGAAAGGGTAATATTGACTGATACGAATGCCATAGCCATTGTCGCCCATGAGTTCGTCATAAACACCGATAAGGGCATTTGTGGTATTGGATACGTCCGCAAAAACCTGCGTGACGCTGTATTGTGAAACAGGCTGGACTTCCATGAAGTCTTTACAGCTATTGGCAGAAAGAGTCATTGTTAACAATAAAGCTCCTTTTGCGATATTTGACATTAATTTTTTCATTTTTTATCACTGATTTAAACTGATTCTTTTGATTTTTGATTAGAATCAATTGATTTTTAATGATTTTTATAAAAATACTGAGGGGGGTAATGATGAATTTAAAACAGGATTCATCATTTGTCATTCATATTTCATCATTAATTAAAACGTTGCATTGACACCTAAAACATACGCTCTTGCGCGTGGATAGGCTGCAAAGTCAACACCTGATGTCAATGGGTCGCTATTCCGTGCGGTCACTTCTGGGTCGTAGCCTGTGTAGTTTGTGAATGTTCTTAAATTATTCACGGTGGCATAGATGCGGAAGTTTTGCATACGCAGTTTAGATGCGACTATTTTAGGCAAAGTGTAGCCCAAAGTGACGTTGTTGATACGCAAAAAAGAACCGTCTTCGATATCAGTTGACTTTACAAAATAACGTTGTGCATTGGCAGGAAACCACATTTTAGCATTGACATTCATAGCTGCCAAAGCGGTTGGGTCAGTGACCAAATTACCGCTTGCATCAATATTTGTCCAACGGTCTTTCACAGTAGCCAACACGTTTTGGTTAGGAAAAGTGCCGTCTGTCCATTCAATTTTATTGGCATTATAAATGTCGTTGCCATAAACAAAATTGACAAAAATGCTGCAATCAAAGCCTTTATAAGCGAATTGATTGTTCCATCCACCGATAAATTTAGGCGTGGAGTTGCCAATCACTTGACGGTCGCCATCTGTTGTAATCAAACTATCGCCGTTAATGTCTTTGATTTTGAGCGAACCTGGGCGGATTGAACCTGAAATAGTAGCAGAACTGGGTACACCCTTTTTCAAAGTATAAACTTTAGTCGTCGCATTGTAATCAAAGTCTTCAACTTTGTACCACCCGTCAGTAACAAAGCCGTACATCAAGCCGACAGGGTCACCCTTACGGACTAAATAATCGTCTGCACCGTCAGAGCCTTGCCAACCAGAGTTACGCGTTTGTTGTGTCAATCCACCCAAACTTTCGACGCGGTTGCGATTGAAAGACATGTTGAAGTTTGTTGACCATGTAAAGTCTTTTTTACGAACAATCTCGCCATTTAATTGAAATTCTAAACCGCGATTTGATGTCGAACCCACGTTTTGTAACTGCGAAGAATAACCCGTAACAGGTGGAATCGCAACAGCCAAAAGTAAGTTTTTACCCGTATTTTTGTAAGCATCAACAGTCAATTGGATGCGGTTGTCAAGGAAACCTAAGTCCAAACCGATGTTTTGAGACTCTGTGCTTTCCCATCTCAAAGCACCATTTGCTAAGGCAGAAGGCGCAAAGCCAGGTAAAAGCGTATGATTCAAGGCATATTCTCCAGTAGCACCATACAATTGTAAGTATAAAAGGTCGCTGATACGGTTGTTACCCGCATTGCCGAAACCTGCGCGAATCTTACCGTCTGACAACCACTTCACATCTTTAAACATGGATTCGCTTGAAAAACGATAAGCCACAGAACCCGCAGGGAAATACAACAAACCATTCTCGTATTTAAACTTAGTCGAACGGTCTGCACGCATGGAGAAACTGGCTAAGAATTTTTTATTTAAATCGTAGTTCACACGACCAAAGAAAGAGAAAATACGGCTATACGGTGATTCAAAAGTCGTCGGTTGCGGTTGAGTTGCACCTGTTGGTGCTGAACCTAAACTCATGTTCGACAATGCTTTATCAGCTGAAATGTCAGCAGGTAAATAACGGGTCTCTATGCCCAGTGTATTCGATTTTGTTTGATACAACTCTTGACCAACCAAAAAAGACAAAGATTGCTTTTTAGGCATTTTAGGCACAAAGCTTAGTGTATTCGAGTTGTTAAACGTTTCGCTTCCGAAGTCATTAATCCGTGCAACAGGTAATCTTGCATAATTCCGCGCCAAATTTGTGATTTTACTGTAAAACTGATCGTCAACAATATTGTTGTTGTCATAGCCCAAAGTTGACTTAAATGTCAAACCCTTAATGATTTGATAGCTAAAATTACCACTCAAGTTGAGGTTGCTTGCCCTTCTTTGGCGATATTCGGCATCTGCCAAAATTTCTGGATTGACAAGTTGCGATGAAGCCAAATAGAGTGCTTCGTCAAACTCGTCAATTGGAATAGACGATGTCGCCGCTGGCAATGGACGGAATATAATGGTGTGGCGCAAACGGTTTGTTGTTCTCGTCCCAGAGCTTGTGGTACCGATACCGTCTATTGTTTGATTCAGATAGCGCGCCGTGAAACCAAACTGAAATTTGTCACTTGACTTGTGATTGAGCTTAAAATTGACCAAATTACGTGCAAAACCCGAATTGATTTGAATACCTTCTTCTTGGTTGCGGGTCATACTTAAGTTATAAGTCGTCTTATCCGTTCCGCCCGAAATGGCTAAGTTGTGGTTTTGATAACCCGCTTGGCGACCAAATAACCTTTCTTGCCAATTGATACCTTCTTGATTTTTATAAACGCTCAATGTATCAAAGGTAGAACCATACGCTCTTAGTTGCGAAGTATCGCTCGTGCCATTCAATCGAGACCTTTCCCATTGGAAAACGGTAAAGTCATAAGGGTTCAAAACATCCATCGTTTTTGTAATTTGGCGATAGCCAACAGAACCATTATAGGTCACCGTTGTACGCCCCGATTTGCCCGATTTTGTGGTGATAATGACAACACCGTTTGCACCCCTTGCGCCATAAATCGCTGTCGTCGAAGCATCCTTTAAAACGTCAACCGAAGCAATATCCTGCGGCGAAAGAACGCTCAACGCATTTTCTACTTGAATGCCATCAACAATATAAATAGGCGCATTGTCCTGTGTAATTGAACCACCACCACGTACACGTATAATAACGTCTGCGCCAGGAGCCCCCTCAGTAGTTGTCACTTGAACACCTGCCAAACGACCTGCCAAAGCCTCTGCTGCGCTTGACAAAGGTATGTCTTTCAATTGTTTAGAATTGACGGAAGATACCGAGCCAAGTACATCGCGCTTGTTGACCGATTCATAGCCGATAGACACGAATTCATCTAATAACTTAGCATCAGACACCAACTTTATATCTAATAAAGATTGGTTACCAACAGCCACCTTTTGGTTGATATAGCCCACAAAACTGAAGGTCAAAGTACCCCCCTCAGTAGGAAGGCTTATAGAGAAGTTGCCGTCAAGGTCTGTTAATGTACCTTTTGTCGTGCCATCTAAAACAATAGACACACTCGGCAGCAGTTCGCCTGTGACGGCATCGCTCACCTTACCTGTTACAGTACGTTGAGCGACAGTTGCCGTCGCAAAACATGCGAATAGGAGAAAAAAAGTTAGTACTTTTTTCATGTCGAGAAATTTTAGCTTTTAAAGTGAGTAAAAAAATAAATCCTACAAATTAGGGTGAAAATATGCGTAGATACTGAGGGGTCTAATCTTACCATTTCGCAAACGACTTTAATCATTTTCGTTTGTCAAATGATAATTTGACAAAATTCCTTATCCAAGAAATTTCGTTAAAGAGTTAGATGATTGCACAAAATTATATAACGTTTGGGAGTTTATGTTGGGATTCGTCGGTAACGTTTCCGATAAACGTGTTTTCCGTTTCACGGATAGCAACTTTATTTCTAAAATTTCTTAAAAGTATTTCGCTCCTTTTTTTTTTTTTTTTAATGTTGGCATGACAACATGAAAATCAAACAAGGATTTTTAAACTATAAACAGATGATAAGTAGTCCAACTTAAATAAACAGGAAACTATCATTTTTGACACGCCACCAAACGATACCGTTTCTAATGAGTTGATTGATTGGGTCGAAAAAGAACTAAAATGCAGCGTCAAAGCAATTGTCATCAATCATTTTCATGATGATTGTCTCGGCGGTTTAAAAGCCTTTCACAAGCGCAATATTCCTTCTTATGCCAATGCAAAAACACTTGAATTGGCAAAAAAACGGCATGTAGAAGTCCCTCAAAATGGGTTTGATTCAAAGCAAGAATTCCATTTAGGCAACAAAACAGTCATCAACCAATTTTATGGAGAAGCGCATACAATTGACAATATTGTAAGCCATATTCCAAGCGAAAACGTCCTTTTTGGTGGCTGTATGATTAAAGAAGTCGGCGCAGGATTCGGGAATCTGGCAGATGCCAATGTCGAAGAATGGTCGAATACAGTGACGAAAGTTAAAAAGGCGATGCCGCATTTAAAATACGTTATACCCGGTCATGGTAAAGTCGGCGGTATAGAACTACTCAATTATACCGTTGAGAAATTTAAAGACAAAAAAAAAGGAGTAAGTGATTGAAAAACAATGATATAGATATTCTTTTTTAACACATAGACTCATAGAGCACATAGTTTTTTTGTCATCCTGTAAGGAACTAAAACTATGTGTTCTATGAGTCTATGTGTTAAAAAAACAGGTTAGCCCCCTCAGTATTTTACCCACTTTTTGCTCAAATTACTTAATCAAAGTACCATTAACCACCACATTTGAAAGGGTCAATCCGTTTACCAATCCTTTATCATAAGCCCCATTTTTAGCCTTTATTTTCAAATGGTCAAACGTGAAATTGGACAATCGGTCATGTTCCGTAATGGCCATATCAAAAAACACATCGCAGTCCAATTCAATGTTTTTCAAAGTGATGTTTTCAGAATAAGACAAAGGCACGTCCTTTCTGCCTTTTAAGTCAAAAAACTGCGTCCACGGCTTCACATATATCAAACTACTTGCTTGACCTTTAATGTCCTCGACGGTGATATACTCATATTTTTGAGGCGTATCAGGTCTCATTTTCAACCATAAAAGACGTTTTGCCTCATTGACATAACAATTGCGCATCACAATATTTTTGTTGTGAATGGCTTCACTACCACACGTTAAGGCAGCATGACAAAAGCCAAATTCGCAATCTTCAATGATGATATTTGTATTTTCACCATTGTTCGGGTCGGTATCCGCGAAAGGTCCTTTGCCACCTTTTAAGGCAATCGCATCGTCATTGACCGCCATATAACAGCCTTTTATGAGGACATTGGAACACACATCTAAATCTATGGCATCTGTACTCGGTGCTTTCACTGGCTCATGTGGCGAGGCAATATGCAAATCCAAAATTTTGACATTCTTGCATTGGTAATAATGACTCGTCCAAAAATCCGAATTATGCAGTTTTACGTCTTGCACTTGTACATTATTGCATTTCCATATAAAAACCAAGCGTGGTCTCGACACTTCGAGGTTTGTGCATTGCGGATTTTCTTTTCGTCTTTGCCAAAAGGCTTCCCAATATTTCAAGCCATTGCCGTCAATTGTGCCTTTTCCAGAAATCGTAAAACCGTCCACACCATAAGCATTGACCAAAGCAGAGAAATAATCAATACTTTGACCTTCTATGCGTGAAGGAATATTTGGGTAGTCGGCTATATTGTCCGAGCCTTTCAAAACAGCCCCCTCAGTAATATATAGGTGCGTTTTGGGTTTGAAAAACAAAGCACCGCTTAGGAAAACGCCTTTTGGAATGATGACAACACCGCCGCCTTGACTTGAAGCAGCGTCTATCGTTTTTTGAATAATAACCGTTTGCAAAACTGTACTATCATTGACAGCCCCAAAATCCACAATATTGTAGGACTTACCGAGGTCGTTCAACTGCACTTTTTTTATAGTCGTAAACCAATCAGGTATTTTTGTACCGTCGGGAAAAAAAGCATTTCGTTTTGCTTGTGAACAACATAGTAGTGAAAACCCCAAAATACAAAGGGTAAATAGGCAAATATTTTTCATTTTTATAATTTTTCATTTTTTAAAAATACTGAAAATACTGAGGGGGTGGACTTTGTAGCTTCGAGGTTAAAAAGCATTATGACAAAGTATCGGATATTTTTAAAATATCCGATACTTTGTCATAATGCTTGATAATAAATCGAGTAAAATTAGCATGTAAAAACCAACTTTTTCGAAACATAGTCGGGAACGTTCCCGAAAAATTAGGGGTCCTCTGAAAATCTGAATGAGCATCAGGTGTATCTGTGCCAAATATTAACCCAAATGTCGTCAACGACCCACATT
Source organism: Saprospiraceae bacterium (assembly GCA_043772905.1). Classification (GTDB taxonomy): domain Bacteria; phylum Bacteroidota; class Bacteroidia; order Chitinophagales; family Saprospiraceae; genus JAAFJT01. The sequence goes on from JAYVFS010000092.1 coordinate 31,525, forward strand.
GTCGTTATTGTTAAAGCCGAAATAATGAATGTATTTTGTTTTGTTCAAAACTAAGTTTTTTTATCAAAATGCGGTCTTACTTTCACCCCACTAAACAATTAAATTCTTTTATAAAATGAAAAAAACATACATCTTCCTGCTTTTTATTTTTTTGAATGTGTGGGCAAACGCCCAAACACCCGCCACGTTCACCGTCAAAACCGATAAAACGCTTGCCGAAATATCGCCCACGATGTGGGGTATTTTTTTTGAAGACATCAACCTCGGTGCGGACGGTGGTCTCTATGCCGAACTCATCAAAAACCGTTCATTCGAGTTTTTTAAACCGCTGATGGGTTGGACAATTAAAACTAACAAGAGCGATACGGGTCAATATTATTGGCAAAAAACCATCGAAGGTGAAAAAGAATTTCAAATTCTGAGCCGGCGAGGTAAGGACATAACGAACCCTCGATATTTACATATCACCTTGAACAACCATAAAAAAGGCGATTTGGGCTTTCAAAATGAAGGTTTTAGAGGTATGGGCATTAAAAAAGGACTGCGTTATGACTTTTCTGTTTTATATCGCAGCACGTCTCCAAACGTCAAAGCACACCTTGAATTGGTGAATGAAAAAGGCGATATCATCGGAAAAGGGGAAATCAATTTCGCTATCACCAAAGGAGAAAATTGGACAAAAGGTGAAGCCAAATTCGTCGCTACTGAGGGGGCAGCAAAAGGTAAATTCAATATCTGGTTTGAAGGCACGGGTGCATTGGATTTGGACATCATTTCGCTGTTTCCGTCCGATACTTGGAAAGGACGCAAAGGCGGCATGCGAGCGGATATGATCCAACTTTTAGCGGATCTGAAACCAGGTTTTATGCGTTTTCCAGGCGGTTGTATCGTCGAAGGCAACGATTTGTCGCAACGCTATCAATGGAAAAAAACCGTTGGTGCTATCGAGGATAGACCTACTCTTATTAACCGTTGGAATTTTGAATTTGCCCACCGCCCAACACCCGATTATTACCAAACATTCGGCTTGGGCTTCTTTGAATATTTCCAAATTTCAGAAGATATTGGTGCAGAACCTTTACCGATTTTGAACTGCGGTATGGCTTGTCAATTCAATTCTGCTGAAATGGTGAACTTAGACGAACTCGACCCTTACGTACAAGATGCCCTTGATTTGATTGAATTTGCCAATGGTTCAGCGACCTCAACTTGGGGTTCAGTCCGTGCAAAAATGGGTCATCCTGCGCCTTTTAATCTCAAAATGATGGGCGTTGGCAACGAAAACTGGGGACCACAATACATTGACCGTTTGAAGATTTTTCAAAAAGCCATTAAAGATAAGTATCCTAATTTCAAACTCATTTGCAGCAGCGGCACTGACCCAAGTGGCGAACGTTTCGATTATTTGAACGGCGAACTGAGGGCTATGAAAGCGGATTTTATTGACGAGCATTTTTACCGCAAACCCGATTGGTTTTTGAGCAATGCCAACCGCTACGACAGTTATGACCGCAACAGCTATTCTAAGGTTTTTACAGGTGAATATGCTGGACAAAGCGTCCAAACCGTGAGTGTTGACAACAAAAACAATTGGCGCACTGCTATAGCCGAAGCCGCTTTTTTGACAGGTATTGAGCGCAATGCAGACGTAGTGAATATGGCTTCGTATGCCCCACTTTTTGCCCACGTGGACGGTTGGCAATGGACACCCAATTTAATTTGGGTGGACAATTTACGCTCTTATGGCACTGCTAATTATCAAGTACAAAAGATGTTTTCGACCCATAAAGGAACGCAAGTTGTGCCGATGTTGTACAAAAACAATGCGCCCGCAACAGGTCAAGATAGTCTTTATGCGTCTGCAACTTTTGATAAAAACACAAGCGAATTCATTCTAAAAGTCGTCAATACCCTTGGAAAAGAGCAAAATGTAGCTATTAATTTAGAAGGTAAACAAAAACCTGCGGCAACGGCTGAATGTATCGTTTTGAAAAACAGCAATCTTGAAGCCGTCAATTCTTTAGACAACCCCTCAGTAATTTCGCCTTCTACCGAAACCGTGGCAATGAAAGGAAAGACTTTGGCAGTAACGTTGAAACCATATTCATTTTCCGTTTTTAAAATAAAAATGCAATGAAATCATTGATTGCCAACAACTTGGCGCAAGTTCCGAACTTGCGCCAAGTTCTATTATTTTATACCCATTACGATTCACGAAGAACCAATAAAAGCACTATCGAAAATGTAAAAGACTCTGTGGCGGCACATTAAACCTCATACTGTAACAAATCTGTGATAATTCTTCGTTTCTTTTGTACTATCAAAGAACACCCCCCTCAGTATTTTGATACTATTTTTAATAAAAAAGTAAAAAAATGAGCAGTAACGAAGACACAGCCACGATTCAACTACAAAAAGGCATAACCATTTCCTACAAAGATGTGTACAGCCAAAACTACACATCTGTCGAACGGTTTATCATCAACAACAGCGGCACTTCGGAAGATGCAAAAGATATTTTTCAAGAAGCGATGATTATTTTATATGAAAAACTGCAACGTGATGACTTGTAAAAATAATGTTTGCCAACGTCCTTTTCCAAAATACAGACTAACCGTTTGTAATATCAAAACGATATTGATACTCGCAGCGGTCGTCTATATGTGGCTAATCCGCTAAAATACGGAGGGGGGTAATCAATGCAAAATAAACTTATGAAAGTATCAACAGCCAAGCCTGAAATCAGCACTTTATCCGAACAACTGTTGTGGCAGGTGAAAATGGGCAAGTTGACGGACAATTTAGAAGAGACATTGCAACGCATCAAAATGGACGAATTGGTATCTGAATTAAACGACGATGCGGCAAAAAAGACTTTTTGGATAAATATTTATAATGCGTTCTTTCAAATATTGTCCGTCAAAAAAAAGAAAACCAAGCCAGAAATCTTTACACAAAAACTCATCATTATAGCCGATACGCCTTTCAGTTTAGACGATATTGAGCATGGTATTTTGAGACGATACAGATGGAAATTAAGTTTGGGCTATTTACCCAATCTCTTTACCAGAAACATTATCAAGCAATTGAGTGTTAAAAAGATAGATTTTAGGATTCATTTTGCCTTGAATTGTGGCGCAAAAAGCTGCCCACCCATTGCATTTTATACGCTGTCAAAACTTGAAAACCAATTAGAAACGGCGGCGTTTTCTTTTTTGACAGCAGAAACTGAAGTGGATACACAACATAAAGTGGTCAAAACAAGTGCCTTGTTAAAATGGTTTATAGGTGACTTTGGTGGTAAAAAAGGGATTAAAAAAGCCTTGTCAAAATATCTTGAAACAGATGTTTCTGATTATACCATTCAGTTTAAACCTTATGATTGGACAATGGCTCATCATAATTTTATAGAATAAAAAAAAACCAGTAACAAAACTTAATCGTAGATAAGTGTATAATTACATTTGAAATGAGCAACCATAACGCAGCTATACTCCTTTTTAGCCGAACTGCAACCGCCGAAGCCGCTGCAAAGCCACTCGCTATGGGCAAACGTTCTGCTGAATCCGTGGCTGATTTTATGGTCAATCATATCAAAAAATTAACTGCAAAAACTAAATTACCTGTCTTCTTTTTTTCTGAAAAACAACAACGTGGCGACACCTTCGGCGAGCGTTTTGCCAATGCTTTTGAAGACGTTTTTGCTTTGGGCTATCAAAACGTTATTGCTATTGGCAATGATTGTTTGACGGTCTCAACTGCTGATATTTTATCCGCTGCAAAAGCCCTTGAAACGACCCCCTCAGTATTAGGCGCAACAACCGACGGCGGGGCGTATCTCATAGGTTTAGATAAATCTGTTTTTCAGAAAAACGATTTTCAAAACATTCATTGGCAAACCAATTTGGCTTTCTATGAACTGGTGCAATTTATTGAAAATCAAGATTTTACACCTCATTTTATTTCTCAAAAATCAGATATTGACCATATTTCAGATTGGAAAAAGACCTTAGAAACGGTTTCTTTTTCTTTGAAAAAAATCCTTTATCGGCTTTTCCAAATAGGTCTGCCCATTCTTTCGATACGTGGTTTTCTACCCATCAATGAACGCTTTTTAAGTACGACAATTGCCCTTCGTGCGCCACCTTCCTTTCTATAAATTTTTTCTTTAAAAGGACTTTACTACCCAAAGATGGGTGGTAACACAGCCTGTTTTTTCTTAAAAATCACTCTGATACTGAGGGGGTAATCGTATGCTGTTGCATCGGTTTTTCCTTGATTATTTTTCATAAAAATATCTAAAATGTATAAAAATATAACTCAAACGACGACAAATAAGCTCTTCCAAAGCTTATTTTATCTGTTTTTGTTGCTGCCTTTCACAACTGTTTTGGCACAGCAAGCCAAAACAATTACAGGTTCTATTTATGATGCTAAAACAAAACAAAGCATTGTCGGAGCTTATATAATGGAACGCAACGTTTTGGGCGTGGTTTCGGATGCAAAAGGCACTTTTACAATTCAGATTGGAGAAAACGTTTCTAAAATATTCGTTTCATCACTTGGTTATCAAACACAAGATATTGTGCTTAATGGTCAATCTAATGTGACGATTTATTTAGAAGCGGGCATCGAATTGTCCGAAATCGTCGTCACTGCTTTGGGCTTAGAACGCTCATCAAAAAGCCTCGGTTATGCCGTTCAGCAAATTGACGGTGCAGAATTGAGCAAAGTCAAATCGGCTAATTTCTTAGACAATTTGGCTGGTAAAGTAGCGGGCGTCACTGTTATCTCAGGTTCTTCAGGCGTGGGTTCGTCTTCAAAAATCAGCATCAGAGGCGAGTCCTCTTTTACCAATACCAACCCGCTTTTTGTGGTTGACGGCATTCCCATCAACAACAATACCGTCGTCAACACAACAAATGACGATGCAAACGGATTTATGGAAGTGGATTTCGGCAACGGCGCGATGGAAGTCAATCAAGACGATATTGAATCCGTCACCGTCTTGAAAGGTGGAACAGCTGCCGCTTTGTACGGTGCAAGAGCGTCAAACGGTGCGATTATCATCAAAACCAAAACGGGTGCAAAAAGTAAAGGCATTGGCGTGTCGTTCAATTCAACCAGTTTTGTAGAAACCCCTTTCCAATTGCCGCAATTTCAAAACACCTACGGCTTAGGCAATAGCGGTAAATATGCCTACAAAGACGGTTTGGGCGGCGGCATCAACGACAATATCACGTACAGTTATGGACCACGTTTAGATGCGGGTTTGAACATCGCACAATACGACAGCCCTGTGACGCTGCCAAATGGTCAAGTCGTCCGTGCGGGTGATGTGGCGATTCACGGTGGCGCACCGATAACGCCTACGCCTTTTGTCGCGCATCCCAATAATTTGAGTGATTTTTACGGTACAGGCTCAACTTTAATCAATAATTTGGCATTTACGGCAGGCAATGACAAGTACAATGCCCGTTTGTCATTGACCAATTTGGACAGTAAATCCTATATTCCGGGCGTTGATTTGAAGCGCAAAACCATCTCAACGGCGTTTAATTTCAACCCAACAGATAAGCTGAAAATCTCCTCGAATATCAACTACATCAATTCGTCAAGTAAAAATCGCCCTGGCACCAAGTACGGTTCTGAAAACATCAATTACGCTTTGGTGGCGTGGTTTGGTCGTTCAAACAATATTGAACCTTTAAAAAACTATTGGCAACCCGGTTTGGAGAACGTACAGCAATTTTCTTACAACTATACTTTCTTTGATAATCCCTATTTTACGCTTTACGAAAACCGCAATGGCTTTGGTCGTGACCGTGTTTTTGGCAATGTGTCGGCACGTTATGAATTTACGCCTGCGTTGTCACTGGCAATCAGAAGCGGTATGGATTACTCGAATGAAGACCGCACTTTCCGCCGTGCATTCAGTACAAATCGCTTCAAAACGGGTGCTTATGCCGAGCAAAACGTCTTTTTCAGAGAAGTCAATTCCGATTTTTTATTGAATTATGCAAAGAATTTCAACGATTTCAGCTTCGATATTTCGGCTGGTGGCAACCGTTTAGACCAAAAAGCATCGTTTGAACAAATCCAAGCCTCGACATTGGCACAGCCTGGCGTATTTGCTTTGACAAATGCCGCTTCTCCTTTGGAATACTTTCAAAACGTGGGCAATAAACGTATAAACAGCGTTTATGGCATCGCCAAACTGGGTTATAAAGACTTCCTTTACGTGGACATCACAGGCAGAAACGACTGGTCGAGTGCCTTAGCAACGGCAACATCTTCCGCAAATACCTCATTTTTCTACCCCTCAGTATCAGCAGGTTTTGTTGCGTCAAATGTCTTGAAATTGCCTTCAAAAATATCGTTTTTGAAGTTGCGGGGTAGTTTCTCAAAGGTTGGAAACGACACAAAACCGTTTCAAACCAATGGTGCTTTTGTCGCCCGAACTGCCGTCAATGGCTTGCCAAGTTTCAGCGACCAAAACCAAATACCGAATGCCAATTTGAAGCCTGAAAGCATCACAACGGCAGAATTTGGCACCGATATCCGCTTTTTTGACGACCGTTTGAAGTTTGATTTGACGTATTTCAATTCTTTAAACGAAAACCAAATCATCTCTTTACCTATTTCCACGACGACTGGTTATAGTCAACAAAGCATCAATGGCGGTGCAGTTCGCAGCAAAGGTTGGGAAGCGATTGTGGAGTATATTCCGATAAAAACAAAGGATTTTATGTGGCGTGCCACCGCTAATTTTTCAACTTATACCAATATTGTTGAGTCATTACCGAAGTCTGCCAATACAATTACGTTGGCTTACAACAGTATTTATGACAATATCAATCAAACTGTTTGGTATCAAGCCCAAGTTGGCGGACGCTTAGGCGATATGTGGGGAACGGGTTATCAAAAAAATGAAAACGGCGATTTTGTCATCGGCAAAGACGGACGTTATATTGTCAACAATAATTTGATAAAATTGGGCAACTACAATCCCGATTTTTCAGTCGGTTTGAATAATGCTTTTTCCTATAAAAATTTCAACTTTTCATTTTTGCTCGATTGGCGGCAAGGCGGCAAAGTGGTGTCTCGCACACTCGCTTTGGCAGGTGTTGCAGGACAATTGAAAGAGACCGAAAATCGCCCCGATGCGGGTATCGTTGCAAAGGGTGCGGTCAATGTTGGAACGACAGATAAGCCTGTGTATCAACCAAATACGACGGCAGTTTCGGCAGAAACCTACTACCGCATGTACTACGACCGCAACCACGAGGAGAACAATACTTACGATGCGTCTTTTGTAAAAATCAGAGAAATACAGTTCGGTTATCAATTTCCAAAATCGTTTTTGAATGACTTTTTTGAGAGCGTAAACATCTCTTTGGTGGGACGTAATTTGTATGCTTTCAGCAAAATACCGCATTTTGACCCAGAACAATTTGGCTTTCAACAGCAAAAATTGGTGTCGGGTGTCGAGGATATGAGCTATCCGACAACACGGAGTTTTGGGTTTAAATTAGGGGTTACTTTTTGAGTTTTTTGGGTTAACACATAGTCACATAGGACACATAGTTTATTGATAATCAAGTTTTTATAAAAAAAAACTATGTGTCCTATGTGACTATGTGTTAACCCAAAATGATTAATTTTAAAAATAAGAAAATGAAAAATATTTTAAAATATAGCTTTTTGTTTTTACTGTTGGAATTGGTCAGTTGCACCAAAGATTTTGAAAGCATCAACGTCAATCCCACAACGCCTGTGGACGTGCAACCCGAGTTGTTGTTCCGCAAAGTCTTGTACGATTATGCCGAGCAAATGTCCTACGAAGGCTTTGTAGCGGGCAATCTTTTAGGGCAATATTTCACTGCTATTGACTTCAATCTCTTTGACCGCCACAGTTTGACTGAACCACAATATGGCGGCAAACCGTGGAATTTTCTCTATGAAAACCTAAGAGATAATGAGATTTTATTGGCAAAATCAAGGGCAAACACCGCTTTTGCCGTCTATGAAGGTCCTGCATTGATTTATAAAGCATACGTTACCGCCGCTTTGACAGACTTGTACGGCGATGTACCTTATTCAGAAGCTTTGCAAGGCAAATCAGGCATTGTCACACCAAAATATGATGCACAACGCGATATTTATGTCGGTGCGGGCGGCATTATTGAGAATTTGGACAAAGGCATTTTAGCTATCAACAACTACAAAGGTGCGATAAAATTACAAGGCGACATCGTCTATTCAGGTGATTTGACGAAATGGCGAAAGTTAGCTAATTCATTGAAATTCAAGGCTTTAATGCGTATTTCGTTGAAAGAAAATGTGGCGGCACAATTGGCAAAAATTGCATCCGATGGCGACTACATCAAAACATCTGCGGACAATGCGAACTATACTTTTTCCGCAAGTCCGCCCAATAATTTCCGTATGACAACGGCAAAAACAGGCGACTATAATTTGTTCATTATGTCCGAAACAGTTGACTCCATTTTAACAAAATTGGACGACCCACGCAAAACCGTTTTCTTTCGTCCAACAGCAAGTAATACCTTGATTTACAAAGGTTTATTGAATGGACCTGATGCGTCAAAACTGTCTATCACGGCAAGTAATTACTCATTGACAGGGCGCATTTTTAGAGAAGATGCAGGAGGCAAATACAAAGCGAATTTTATGACGAGTGCCGAAATGAATTTCCTTTTGGCAGAAGCCGCAGAACGCTCTTTGATTACAGCCGATGCCAAAACGTTTTACGAAACAGGCATCAAACAGTCCTTCGATTATTGGTATACCGTCCTGCCAACGGACTATTTACTGAGGGGGTCGGTGGCATATAAATCAACAGGGAATAATGCGATTGAGCAAATCATTACGCAAAAATGGTTAGCCAATATTGCCGATGGTTACGAAGGTTGGATTGAATTTAGGCGCACAGGTTTTCCAAAATTTAAGGCTATTTCAGCAAGTTTGAATCAAAATCTCATTCCTGTTCGTATGCCATACCCGACTTCGGAAGATGCGTTGAACAATGCAAATTTCAAGGCAGTTTCGGATAAAACGAATAAAAACAGTGTGAATTCACTTGTTTGGTGGGATAATTAGTTTTTACAATAACTTGCATCAAGTTTTAAACTTGACGCAAGTTGTGCCAATACTTAGAAATTTATGACTGTACTTAATTGGCAATGGATAATAATGATTGCCGTCAACATATTACTATTTTGGATTTCACCGTGGTCAAACAAAGCCAATGATTTTTTCAGAGGCAGCCACAACGACAAGCCGCCCAATGCTTTTTTGCTCACAAGCAGCTTGGTTATTTGTTGGCTTTTTGCCAAATCCATAACAAATGCAGCGGATTTGGGTTACAAATACGGCATCGTAGGCGGTGTGGCGTATGCGGGTTACTATTTTTCGTTTCTGGTGGCGGGTGTGATTATTTACAAAATGCGGACGAAAGGCGGGTTTAAAAGTATTCACCACTTTCTCCAAACCAAATACGGGAAGGGTGCAGTCATCATTTTTACCATTTTAATTGCCTTCCGTTTGCTCAACGAAATATGGTCAAATACCATGATTGTGGGTAGTTATTTTGGCGAAAGAGGCAGTATGGGCTATTTCAGTGCCTTAGTCGTATTCACTTTATTGACCTTAGCCTACACCTTAAAAGGCGGTATGCGGACATCTATCATCACCGATTTGATACAAATGGGCATGTTTGTTTTACTCATGGTGATGATTCTGGACATTATCATTCCGAATACTGAGGGGGGGGTAAAAACGATTGTGACGAGTGGTGAATGGTCAATGAGTCAAGGCTTAAATTTGTTTTTTGTCGCCTTGATTCAAGTATTGAGTTACCCTTTTCACGACCCGATATTGACGGATAGAGGTTTTATCACAGACCCCAAAACGACTTTGAAATCGTATATATGGGCAACAGTCATTGGCGGCAGTTGCATCATTTTGTTCAGTTCGGTGGGTACTTTTGCGGCAATAAAAGGGCTAAACACACCACCTACGCTTGAAGTAGCGAAATTAATGGGTACAACTTTATTGTTGTTGATGAATACGATTATGCTCACATCAGCTGCCGCAACGATTGATTCGACCTTTACATCAACGGCTAAATTGGTGCATATAGATTTGTTGAAAGAGCGGAATTTGAGCGTCTCAAGGGCTCGTTTGACGATGATAGCGGTAGCAGCATTTGGCACAATTCCGATATTTTTCAATCTAGAAATACTGTCCGCAACGACTGTAAGTGGTACAATGGTGATGGGATTGGCACCGATATTCGTGTTTTGGAATGTAACTGCGCCTAAAATTTCGTATTATGGTTCAGTACTATCGGGTATTTTCTTTGGATTTTTATTGATTTTTTATCCCATTCCAGAGCAATACCTATTTACAACAGGCAAATATGCCGATTTATTAGCGGTCAATATTGTGGGCACAATCGTCTGTTTTTTATTCTTTTTAATACCCATTTTTTTAGTGAAAAGTGAAAAACGAATAGTGAAAAATGAGTGAGGACGTAAAGAACATTAAGATACTGAGGGGGGGCAAAATACTTGTCTTCGGTGGCGTTTACTCCAATCTGCAAGCCTTGGAAGCCATGCAACAAGTTGCTGAAAATCAAGGTATTGCACCTGGAAATATCATTTGCACAGGCGACATTGTCGGCTATTGCGCGCAACCGTCAGAGTGTTTGGATGTTATAGAAGAATGGGGCATTCACGCCATACAAGGCAATGTTGAAGAAAATCTATTGTCTGGCAATGACGATTGTGGATGCAATTTTACTGAGGGGGGGCGTTGCGATATGTTTTCACGTCAGTGGTTTCCTTTTGCCGTTTCAAAAATGACAGAAAGGAATTTGGCATATTTAAAAACATTGCCACAAACCCTTGATTTTCAATATCTTAATAAAAAAATAAAAGTCTTACATGGTTCCATCAATCATATTTCAGAGTTTGTTTTTAAATCAACAGATTGGCAGATAAAAGCCGATAGTTTTGAGAAAACAAAGGCTGATGTGATTTTAGCAGGCCATTGTGGATTGCCATTTGTGGATGAAAAAGACGGTAAAACGTGGCTCAATGCGGGTGTAATTGGTATGCCTGCAAACGATGCACAAACGAGCGTTTGGTATCTTATTTTGGAAAATAGGGAGGGGGTGTTTTCCTATACTTTTCACCGTTTGGAATATGATTTTAAAACGGCTTATGACCTCATGTTGCAGTATAAATTACCGCGTTCTTATGCCCAAACATTGTTGACTGGCATTTGGGATAATACGGAAATCATGCCCGAATCAGAGGCATCACAAGAAGGGCAGCCAATCACTTTTAATCCTTCTATCGTTGTAAAAACTAAAACAAAATATAAAATGTCTAAAGAGAAACAATACTTCGAGCCCGAAAAAGACTTGAAACAATTTGGAAAAATAGGGGAGTGGCAGCCTGAATTGGGCAAAAAATTCTTCGATTATTATGGCAGTGCCACAGGCACTGAGGGAGCATTGACCGTGCGAGAAAAAGCCCTCATTGCCTTAGCCGTTGCCCATGCGATGCAATGTCCGTACTGCATTGATGCCTACACAAGTGAGTGCATCAAGCAAGGCGCGGACGAGGAACAAATGATGGAAGCGGTGCATGTGACGGCGGCTATGAAAGCGGGGATTACGCTTGTGTATTCGACACAAATGATGAAACACGCAAAAGAGAAGTTAATGTAGATACTGAGTGGTGCGTTTTAGAATAACCCTCCAAGGGTTTCAAAGTGGCGTGTTAAGCCGCTGTTGCAAAAGTTACCCCTTTTTTCTTTGACAATTTAAACACATTTCGAAATGCCCTGTATCCTTTTTTGCCCAAACTTTCCTTTTCCCAATTGTCTAAATCATTAACGGAAACAGAAGACATAGCTCTAAATACATCAAAAGGTGAGAAATGTCGGCAAAACAAGGGTATAATGAGTGCGATTGCAGAAAATCCCCTTTTAGGGTCTTTTAGACAACGGTGCTTAAATTTCCCAAAAATAGATTCAATAATATCGGAAGAACCGACAAGTGTATCAAAAAACAGGGGACACTCTTTATTTTTGTCCACATATTTTGCATAAATCGGCATTGTCAAGTCAAAATAAGTATCTATATTTTCAGTAAAACTTGTCACTCTAAGGTTTTGGGGATGGCTATTGAGCAATTTTTTGTTAATTATTGCCACCTTATCTTTTGTTTTAGGACAGATGCCCTGCAATTTAATTAAAACCCCGATGTCTTGTACAGCATAGAATAAATCTGTCATTTCTTTAATAAAAGGATTCAAATCGTTTAAAAACTGTAATTCAGGTATGATTTCACAAGGTATCTCCTTGAAATTTTTGAGCATAATATTCGCCCAATCAATAAAAGGTAGATAGTTCATAAAACGTATTTTTACACTCAAATTTGGGGGCGAATATGACGCAAAAATACTCTGTTTCCTTTTCTTCTTGAATGTACCCATTTTTTCGTTAAATGACTTAAAATCAATCTCTTTACCATAGCAATCTTCTAAAATATTTGCGCCATAATGTGACCAATCAGGTACATGACTAAGCTTATTTAGTTTATAAGCACCCAGTAGATTAGAGCCTCTATCGGAGGTAACATATTCTATAGTACCGCCTAATTTTTGCATGGCTTGTTTTAAAACCAACGCTATTTCTGCCGATTTCCAAGATTCATTACACCGTATCTCTATCGGGTGGACATCCGATAACGTCAATGCTTGCCCTTGCTTGAGGCTATTTGTGCGTACCGCTAAAACCAGTAATAACGACGATTTGCCTAAAGAATAGCTCTCATCTACGATTAAAACCCATTTGTCGCCCCCTTTTTTAACCCCTTTGATGCCTTGTTTTAGAAAATATAAACCCTGTTTTAGTACCCACACCCGCACACTACCATAACTCGGTATCTGAAAATTTATACCTAAAAAATCTCTAACGAATACTAATACACTGCAAACGCCTCGGAAACTCAATCCAAATTTATATAGTATGATGCTCAACCATACCACCGATAATGGGTAT